>NZ_JBEZJP010000400.1:0-7666 GCF_040653175.1 Actinomadura sp. NPDC048032 | reverse complement strand
GTCGTCGATGTGGCCGCGCAAGAAGTGGGCGTTGTCGGCTCCGGCCTGGGCGGCGTTGGCGCGGGCGAGGGTGAGCATGTCGTCGCCGAGCCACCAGCGCGAGCAGTCCGAAATCAGGGATATCTGGCGTCCGATCCGCTGCCATGTCTCGAACGGAAGCCGAGGAGGCAGCTCCAATCCGCTCCGCCGCGGCCTCGCCGACTGGTCGAGAACCATTCTTGCCGCGGAGACGCGGTTCGCCTCTTCAATGGGGGACCGATGAGGCGTTGTGTAGCGCTGCCCATTCCCGGAGCCGGACACGAATATCCTCCCGAACCGTCGCGAGACGCTGCGTTCTGCCGAATCAAGTCAGAAACTGGAGATGAATCTGCCGACCACGGCTTTCAAGAATCTTCTCGGCCGTGGCGAATGCGAAATCCCCGAGAGACTTGAGTTCGGCCCCCTCCGATCGCCCGCCATCGTCGGCCGCCCCCCTTCGATCGCGCCTAACGCCCGCCGGCCGCCCACCTGCGATCGTCTCCAGCCGTCGGAGTGAGCAGCAATGATGGTCATCGTCAAACTATTTCAGCAGGTTGTCAATAGGGCGTATCGGTGATTAACGCCTTGCCGAGGTGATCTCATCGAGATGCGCCTGGAACATTGACCTTTCAAACGTGTCTCACGTGGAGTGGGGCATTTCCGGCGCCGGGCGAGGACGGTCCGGTCCCCGCACCTCCGAGCGGGCGACGGCGGCCTCCACGATCGCCGACACCCAGCCGACCTGCCCGCTCGCCCCCGGCTCCGCCAGCACGGCGCGGTGCAGGCGCGGCCACAGCCCCGCCCCGGTCCACGCCGTGAAGCGCCGGTGCGCGGTGGGCACACTGACCCCGAACTCGGCCGGCAGATGCCGCCAGGCGCACCCGCTGGTCAGCACGTACACGATCGCGGTGAACACCGTCCGGTCGTCCACCGGCGCCGTCCCGCCGCCCTGCCGCCGCGGCGCGAACTCCGGGATCAGAGGGCCGACGATCTCCCACAGCTCATCCGGCACCAGCCGGATCGAAAGGTCCGACAACACGATCACCGATCATGCCGCATCCGCGACCGAGCCACATGAGACATGCTCTTAGTAGTCTCGAACAGACAAGCGAGGGAAGCCACGCGGTCTGTTCACGTCGGCCCGAACAGCGCGAAGCCACGCTATGAAGTTGTCTCACCACAAAAGATCAGCTCAATGGCGTTCGGCTCTGCGTGATCTCGCTCGTCGAGCCCGGGCGCGATGGCTCAGCGAAAAATCGCGAGGTTCGAGGCCCGGGCCTGCGCGGCCGGCGCCGAGCGGCCGGCCCTCATGGCGGCCACCGGGGCGCGGACCTGCTCCGGCAGCCGGTGCCGGGTGGCGCGCCGGGATTCGGGACGCCGGCGAGCGGGCCGCCTTGGGACCTGCCTCTAATTCCCCTGCCGGACCGCCTGGTTCCGACCACGGGGCCGCCTCACCGGCAGAGAATGCACACGGTCGTCAATGCCGTGCCCTGCCGCCTATCCCGTGGCCGGCAATCCGCCCGCATAAAGTCGATGAGATCAAGCTGCGGGGCTTCCCATTCACGGCCGGGCCCGCGGACCGCGGTGCGACGCCGATGGGCCCGGGACGCCCACCGGCCGGTTCTCACCCCGTGCGTGCCCGCCAGGGACGACCCCTCATCCGGTAACGCCGCTCGTCACAAGCAGGCCGTGCATCACGAAAGGCGCGGCCTCCAACTGGAAGTCCATCATCGGATGGTAACGCTTGACCACACCCTGCAATGTGAGCAGGCTGAGCATGGGGAATATGAACTCCGGCTCCGCGTGGAGACGGTGTTTCCGCTGGAGATCGAACAGATCCATGCAGAACGCGGGGAGATCGAAGTCCCGGGCCACCATTCCGGCATTTCGCACGACCAGGTCGGAGACCTCCGCGCGAAAGGCCGCGATATCCGTCTCCGGTTCCCTGCGCCGCACCGTCGACAGCAGGATGTCGGCGCACGCCTCGCCGTCTCCCTGGATCATGCCGGCGAAGAACCCGGTGAACCTCTCCCGGGCCTCGCGGCCCATACGGAAGACCAGACCGGCGTCCAGGAGCACGACGGTGCCGTCGGGCATGAAATAGGTGTTCCCCTGATGCAGGTCGACGTGGACGAAGCCCTCGACGAAGAGCATCCGGTAGACGGCGTGCACGAGCGCGGTGATCTGCGCTTCGCGGACTCGCGCGGGAAGAGTCTCGATCACGTCGCGGTCCAGGCCCTCGATGAACTCCATGGCGATGACCCCGTCCCCGCTCAGTTCGGGGACGGGCCGCGGGACGACGACGTCCGGCATGTCGGCCAGATCGTCGTGCAGCCGCCGCAGGTTCGCCGCCTCCGCGCCGAAGTCGAGCTGGGCCATGAGGCAGTCGCCGACCTGGTCGACGATCTCCATGAACGGAACCCGCCGGAGCGCCGGGATCCGTGCGGCAACCCCGGCGGCGAACCGCAGCACCGCCATGTCCGCCGCGATCGCGGCGCCCGCGCCGGGGCGGCGGACCTTCACCGCCACCGCCCGGTCCCCGAGCTGCGCGCGGTACACGCAGGCGATCGAGCCGCCGGCCGCGGACGGCCCCCCGACCGCCCTCACGAACTCGGGCGGGGTCCGGCCGAGCCCGGCCCGGACGGTCCGCAGCGCCTCCGCCGGGGCCATCGGCTCCACGCTGTCGTGCAGCCTGCCGAGCGCGGCCGCGGCCGTCTCCCCCACGAGGTCCACGCGGGTGCCGAGGATCTGCCCGGCCTTCACGAAGGCCCCGCCCAACCGTTCCAGGAGGCGCGCGGCCTCGGCGGCCAGCCGCGGCCCGCGGGTGCTCCTCGGAGACGTCGCGGCGATGGCCGCCATACGGACCGCGGCGGCTCCCCCGAACGCGCCCAACCGGAAGGCCCGCGCCGCCAGGGAGCGGGCGGTGGCACGATCCACCACTCTCAGGCCGCCTTTCCGGAAAGCCCGTGCTCGAGCGCCTCCCGGAGTCGTGCGGGCCCGGCGTCGAAGGCCCCCTGCGGGACGGGGACCGGCTCCCCGACGCGGCGGAAGTCCGTCCAGCCGCCGGTGCGCATGCGGGAGGCCCGGACCCGCTCGGGCAGCCCGCCCACGTCCGGACGGCCCATCTCCACGACCTCCCAGCGGCGGAGCGGTTGCCGGAGACGCTCGACGGAGCGCGCGACGACCATTCCCGTCTCGCGGTCGATGGCCTCGGTGACGCTGAGACCGGGCGTGGTGACCGGTCCCAGATAGCACCGCGGCTCGGCCGCCGGCCACCGGCTCCAGGACATGTCGACCTCGACGTCCTCGGGAGTGGAGCCCAGTCCGGGATAGCGCCAGGCCATGAGATCCAGATATCCGATGTCGGTCAGCGGAAGGCAGTCGAACAGATACCGCTCGACCAGGCGCACCGAATTCCTCATCGTGGGTATATGTGTTTCCACATCACATTTCCCAAGAGCGGGGTCCTCGGTTATCCAGACATGACTTCCGGCAAGTATCTGCGGCTGCAGAACGAATAGAGCCGTCACCGCCGAGTGGTCGACAAAACGGCGGCCTATCAGATAGCGCATGGGCCGCCGACCGATCGCGGCCTGGATGGCGAAGCCGTATGACGTCAGGCCGCCCGCGCTGAGATTCGGACGAACCGACCTGGTCATGCGCGCATGGTCCACTGATGGCACCTTCCCGATGACGGCCGCGACCGTGCTGTTCGCTTTCCGTCCTATCGGCGGTCAGAATCGGCTGGTGGTCTCATGTCGATGGCGATCACGTAGTGGGCTCATTACTCTGCGCCGGTGCAACGTCGTCGTCATGCCGTCACGGAATTCGAGGCGCTCGCCGCCAGTAAAAGCTATCGCCGCGACGGCGTCAAGATAGGACTTCCAAGTCCGGCGCGCGGCCGGCGGCGCGGCAGCGGAAGATCCGCCGTAGAACGCGGCATCGAGGCCCGGGGTTCCGGTCGCAAGGGGTTTTACCGGCACGGGGTGCGGGCTATCGAGATGTGCCTTTGAAGAGCGGAAGGCGACCGCCGGCGCTCCCGGGAAGGGAGCTCTCTCAGGCCACCAGGCCGAGCAGGCGCGAGCAGCGGATGATCGCGTCCTCGTCGCCCTCCATGACGATCCGCTTGGTGAGCGTCGCCTCCAGCGGGTCGAGGCGCCCGGCGCCGATGTCGACGAAGGTCACCGCGTCCGTGTGGACCACGAGCGCCGGTTCGTCGGGCGCCTTCCCATGGGCGACCGCGACCTTGCCGTCCAGCACCGTGATGTGGAACACGTCGTCGTCGATGCGGAATTCGTACTGCTCGTCGGGGCCGTCCACGGTCGGGGCCGCCATCGCCTCCACCGCGAGAACCGCCCACCGGGGGCGCACGATGTACTCGGCCTTGGGCTCCGTGAGCACGCCGAGCCCCCACCGCGCGAGCACGAGCACCGCCTCGCGCAGGCCCTGCCCCTGCTCGGTGAGTTCGTACACCCGCACCTTCGAACCTTCGCGAGCCCGCTGCCGGATGATCCCGACCTCGGTGAGGAACTTCAGCCGGTCCGCCAGCAGGTTGGTCCCCAGACCGGGCAGGTTGGCCAGAAGCTCGTTGTAGCGGCAGGGCCCGGTGAGCAGTTCCCGGATGATGAGCAGCGTCCAGCGCTCGCCGACGATGTCCAGCGCGCCGGCGAGGCCGCAGTACTGCCCGTAGTTCCGACGCTGATTCACGTGCCCGCACCGCCTCCCAGGTTCACTTTAGAAGTGTATACCCAGTTGGCCGCGCATCGCGGAACCTCGGCCGTGGCGGGGCGGCGCGTCCTCTCCCGCCTGCCCGCTCCTCACGGACCTCCGGCGGCCGGCCCCGCGCGAGGGCCCTCAGCTCTCCGTCGCGGCCCAGGCCTTCTTCGCGTTCTTCCACGTCGGGGAGTTGACCTCCTCCCAGGCTCGGCTGCGCAGCTCCTCCAGGACCTGCGACGGCACCACCGTTCCGGACATGTTCGCCCGGTAGATGTTCATCGTGTCCGGATCGAAGTCGCTGCGGAGATACCCCTCGGAGATCGCCGTGTCGAACAGCGGCGTCCCGGGGAGCGGGACCACGATGAAGAAGTTCGCGGCGTCGAGGCCGTAGGAAACGTGGTCCCGGGCCAGCCGTATCGTGGTCTCGATCTCTTCCAGGGTCTCGTCCGGGTACCCCATCATGTAGTTGCCGAAAATCTTGAAACCGTAGTCCTTCAAGGCCACGATCAGCGATTCGATGTCGGCCATCTCGATGTTCAGCTTGTTGCTCGCGTACTTGCGCAGGATCCGGAGATTGCCCGACTCGAACGGAAGATTGAGCTGGGTGAAGCCGGCCTCGGCCAGGGCCTCCAGCACCTCGTGGTCGGGTTTCCACCGCTTGAGGAGGTGGATGATGTTGATGCCGTTCAGATCGCAGATGTCGACGCCGGCGCCCCGGATCTTCCTCAGCAGCCGCAGGGCGCGCTTCTTCTCCCCCAGAAGCGAGTCGTCCTCGATCATCACGTGCTCCACGCCCAGCCCTTTCAGGACGTCCAGCTCGCGCAGCACTCGATCGTCCGACTTGGTGCGGTAGCGCCCGATCGGCCCGCTCATGCTCCCCTCCTGCTCCCCCGCGATGTGGCAGTAGGCGCAGTGGAAGGGGCAGCCGAGCGAGGTCATCATGTCCGCGTAGCGCAGCTCCGTACCGGACTCCCACACGCCCGAGTGGGGCCGGGCGAGGGTCCAGTACCGCTCGTTCGGCAGCAAGTCCCAGGCCGGCATGGGAAGGGCGTCCAGATCCCAGACCACGTCGTCCGGGCGCGCGGGGTTGACGCGGATCCCGCCGGAGTCCCGGAACGCGACGCCGCTGATCCCGGCGAAGTCCGGGCGGGCCGACCTGCGCACCTCGTCGACGATCCTCGTGATCGTGCCCTCGGCCTCGGAGAGGCAGACGACGTCGAAACCGGCCTGGAAGAACTGCGGCAGCCGCGACCGGGCGTTGACCCCGCCCGAGACGAGGATCTTCTCCGGGAAGGCCGCCCGGATGAGCCGCGCGCAGTTCAGGACCATCGTCTCCTGGTCCGTGAAGATCGAGGTGATCCCCACGACGTCGTACTCCGCCGCCTCCTCCAGGATCCGCTCGTCGCTGACGCCCGTGCGCAGGAGACCGCTCGGCAGCTGGACGGGCCTCTCGAACAGCCCTGCCAGCTCGTCGGAGTCGTCGCCCACGCACGCGTCGAAGACGCGCACGTCGACGCCGTGGTCGCGCAGGGCGCCGCCGAGGTTGGGGTAGGCGAGCGATCCGTTCGGCTTGCACACCGTCCCGGGGGCGCTCTGGTTCGGCGGGTACAGAAGCAGGACACGCACATCACGCAAGGCCATGTATGACTCCTCAACCGACGGCGTCCCGGTCCGTCCCGGCGTTCCGCCGGCGGACTCGCCGCCGCCGCACGCCGCGGACGCGGCCCCGGGGACCGCCCGGGCCCGCCATGCCATCTCACTGTACTATATGCTTCTAAAGTTAATAGCGCGGTGGTGTCCGTCTTCTCTGGAGGTACGTCGATGTCCCACGGGTCCTCCCCCGCCTCGCAGGGCCACGCCCTGACCGAGATCGACCGGTCCGCCGCCCCGGTGTACGTCAGATGGGAGCGGCAGCTCCCCGGGCTGATGGACCGGCTCGGCGTGGCACCGGTGGGCGTGGTGCAGGTCGGGGCGCATGTCGGACAGGAAGTGCCGGCGCTCGTCCGGTGCGGTTTCCGGCGGCTCGTCATGGTCGAGCCCAATCGCGACCACTCGGCGGCGCTCGCCCGCGAGCTCGGGCGCCACCTGTCCGGCCGGCCGGAGGGCGGCCGGCCCTCCCAGGAGGTCGTCATGGCCGCGGCGGGGCGGGAGCGCGGGACGGCCACCCTGCACGTCACGGAGTACGACCAGCAGGCCAGCCTGCTCGCGCCGCTGCCGCCGATGACGGTGACCCGGCTGGACACCACCGAGGTCGTCCCGGTGCGCGAGGTCCAGGACGGCTGCAACGTGCTCGTGGTGGACGCCCAGGGCGCGGAACTGGACGTGCTCGCGGGCGCGGACCTGGACCGGCTGGACCTGGCCGTGATCGAGGGCAGTGCCGAGGCCCGCTACCGCCGCGGGGCGACCCGGCAGGCCGTGGCGGCCTACATGCAGGACCGCGGCTGGCGGCTGGTGGCGAACTGGACCCACGCACGGGCCAACGTCGCCGACATGGCCTGGCTGGCCCCCTCGACCACCCTGCGCGCGGCGTACCGCGCCGACCCGAGCTGAGGGCGGGCCCCACGATGCGACTGCCACGATCGGCGCCCCATGCACGTCAGTGAGACGGCCGTCCCCGGGGCCTACGTCTTCACCTCCGACCACCACTCCGACCGGCGGGGCGGCTTCTTCGAGGTCATGCGCGCCGACGTCCTGGAGGCCGCGCTGGGGCGCCCGTTCGTCCCACGCCAGATCAACTGCTCGACGTCGCGGCGCAACACGCTCCGCGGGATCCGCGGCGTGGCCGTCCCGCCCGGACAGGCGAAGTACGTCACCTGCGTCAGGGGCGCGGTGCGCGACATCGTCCGGGTCCACGACGTCGCGGAGGCGAGGCAGGCGGTGAACATGGTCGAGAGCATCCTCGGCTGGCGCCCGCCCGCCTACGTCCGCCACA
>NZ_JBEZJP010000399.1:0-7696 GCF_040653175.1 Actinomadura sp. NPDC048032 | reverse complement strand
ACCGTCCGGAGTCTCGGCTGGGACTCTTGCGGCACCGCCGGCCCGCGCCGCCGGGTGTGGGGGGACGCCGGTTATCGCTGGACGACCCCCAGCTCGGGTTCGATGGTGACCGAGTCGAGGTTGACGTTGCCGTTGTCGTTAGGTCCGTAGACGAAGGTCAGCGGCGCGGACGGGGCGAGGTGCAGGCCGGCCCGGTGCTCCGACCACGCGTCCCAGGACCCCAGGTCGGGGAGCTGGAGCTGGACGGACCGCGTCCCGCCGGCGAGCGTCATGGTCCGCGTCGAGCCCATGCCGTTGGCGTAGCGGAGGCGGACCGTGTAGAGGCCCTCGGCGGTGACCGGGGCGTCGAACCGCACGCCGCTGTCCTTGGTCTTCAGGCAGGCCACGAAGCCGGTGCCGGTGTAGCCGGTGTGGTCGGTGCGCCGGCACGCGCCGCTCACGAGCTGCGCGGACTCCGCCTCGATCGTGCGCGGTTCGGCGGCGAGCGCCCGGCTCGTGGCGAGCAGGCCGGCCGCGACGTCCGGAGCGATCTGCGCGGCCTCCACCAGGGCGTCGAACCGGTCGAGGGCCTCCTTCATCCCCGCCGTGTCGCGTGCGGCCACGGCGTTCACCGCGGTCCTGACCTCGGCGGCGAGCCTGCCGGACAGGGCCGGGTCGACGGCCCCCTCATCGGCCGCCACCCGCACCTTGCGCGCGAGGAAGAGGAGCCCCTCCGGTGCGCCGAGCCGGGCCGTGAGGCGGCCGTCGATCGCGGTGCGGGCCTCCGCGCTCACGTCGTCGAGGGAGAACCCGTAGAGGGCGAGCCGCACGCCCTGCAGCGCCAGGAGACGGCCGGTCGCGTCGCCGCGGCGGAGCAGGGCCTCGCCCTTGACGATCGCGGGCTGGAGGTCGGCCGCCGCCGACGGCGTCATCTTGCCGGACTTCCGCAGGTCCTGGACGAGTCCGAGCAGCGAGCCCGGCTGCTCCACGCGGACCGGCTTGCCGGAATCGGGGCTGGACGTTCCCACCGCGACCCCGAAGTCCCCGTCGGGCACCTCGGAGGCGGGCAGCGTCCACTCGACGGTGCGGGTTCCGCCGCCCGCCACCCGGACGCGCTGGGCCTCGCCGGCGGCGCGGCCGTCGAGGAAGACCCGGGCCTGGAACTCGGCCACGGTGCTGCCCTCGTTGGTGAGCGGAGCCTTCACGGTGAGCCGCTGAGTGCCCTGGTCCAGGGAGGCTTCCACGGAGCCGTAGTCCGCGCGGGGCGCGGCGTACGGGGAGAGGTCGCGGAGGTCGCCGGCGGTGGCGGGCCTGAGCCTGACCGCCTGGCCGCCGCCCCCGACGAGCGACATCGACAGCCGGGTGGAGGACCTGACCAGCGTCCTGCGGATCTCGACGGGCAGCGGGTCGCCCTTCCAGGTGGTCTCCTGCGCGTCGGCGTACGTCTCCGCGACGAACGTGCCGGCCGGCAGGAACGACAGCGGCACCTGGAGGGTCCGGTCGTTCTCGTCGGTGATCGCTCCGAGGTACCAGGTCCGGCCGCTCCGCCGGGCGGTCGTGGTGTAGTCCCCGATCGCGCTGTCCAGGACGCGGGTCTCGTCCCACGTGGCCGGCATGTCCTTCAGGAACGCGAACCCGGGGTGGGCGGCGTAGTTCTCCGGGGTGTCCGCGAGCATCTGCATTGGGCTGAAGAACGTCGGATACAGGGCGAGCTGCGCCGCCGAGGTGGTCTGGACGCGGGTCCCGAGGCGGGCCGGGTCCCAGGTGACGTTGAGGACGCCGGGCGTGTAGTCGGCGGGCCCTCCCATGAAGCGGGTGAACGGCAGGATCGTGGCCTGCGCGGGCGGGTTGCCGGCCGCGCCCATGTAGTTGTGCTGCTCCATGCCCGCGACGCCCTCGCCCGTCATCATGTTCGGGTAGGTGCGCGCGAGGCCGGTGGGCTTGATCGCCTCGTGGGCGTCGACGGTGATGCGGTGCCGGGCCGCCGCGTCCACCACCCGCTGGTAGTGCCGGACGGCCTCCTGGTCGTAGTGGCTGCGGTTGACCCCGCCGAGCAGGTACTTCGTGGCGTAGCCGGTCTTGATCGAGTGGATGCCGAGGGCCTCGTACCTGGAGAAGATCTTCTCCAGGTTCCGGTCGTAGTAGTCGACGTCGCCCCGGGTCTCGTTGTGCGCGATGAACCCGACGCCGTTGGCCTTGGCGTACCGCAGCACCTCGGGGAGGTCGAGGTCGGGCTGCGGGGTCAGGAAGTCCTGGCCCGACCACGAGCCGCCGGAGCCGGTGTTCCAGCCCTCGGCCAGCACGAACCCGGCGCCCGCCTGCTTGGCCAGGTCGATGTACTGCTTGACCCGCGCGGTGGTCGCGCCGTGGTTCGGCCCGGCGTTCCAGGTGGTGGCCCGCCGCTGCAGCTCCCACCAGACGCCGACGTACGTCGCGGGCTTGATCCAGGACGTGTCGTCGCAGACCGCGCAGGGGTCGTTGAGGTTCTCGATCAGGTGGGACTCGCCGAGGTCGCCGGGCCGCTCGCCCACGGTCAGGGTGCGCCAGGGCGTGGAGAACTCGCCGTTCAGCCTGGCCTTCGTGCCGTCGGGGAGGCTGATCAGGTCGCTGGAGAACGCGCCGGGCCGTCCCGGCACCGCCTTCAGGGTCATGCTGGGGTAGTCGGTCAGGTCGGCCTCGTGCACCACCACGTAGGAGTCGGCGGCGGGCGAGGCGGTGATGGGCGTCTGCGCGGTGGGGACGCTGGACAGGGGCAGGTCGCGATAGTGCTTCTCGTCGGCGGTCCAGTTGGTGCCCGCGGCGATCGACCAGCTCCTCGCGCCGGGCTCGAAGGCGAACTCCGTCCGCTCCGCGGTGACGGTGTAGGCGTCGAGGCCGGGCTGGCCCGGGAAGTGGTAGCGGAACCCGACCCCGTCGTCGAAGACCCGGAACACCAGGTCGAGCTCGAAGCCGGTCCCGGCCTGCACCGCGTGGACGGTCAGCTCGTTCGCGTGGTTCCTGACCTTGCTGGACGTCCCCCAGACGGGCTTCCACGTCTCGTCGATCGTGCGCCGTTCGACCGACCGGATGGACATGTCCCGCGTGAGGCTGGGCCGTCCCGCGAGATCCATGCCGAGTCCGGACGCGCCGACCAGGACCTTGCCGCGCTCCTTCACGCTGTAGGTGAGCCGCCCGTCGTCGGCGGCGATCGCCACCCGCAGATCCCCGTCGGGGGACCGGACGACCTGGGCGTCCTCCCCGGCGGCCTCGGCGAGTCCGCCCGAGGGGGAGGGCTCGCCGGCCCGGGCCGGGGCCACCGCGATCCCTCCGGGGAGGAGGAGGGCCGCCATGACGAGCGACACCCCCCGTCTTCTTCGCCTCTTCGCGCCTGCACGGTCCATTTGCGTCTCCTGGGGGGTGGTGGAGGCGATGGGAACGCTCCACAAACGGTCCGGTGATCGTAAGTTGGGCGAAACTCTATGGTCAACACTCTTAATGCACGATAATTAGTATATTTAGCGCTCTAATTCGCTATCCTCGTCCGGTGCCCAACCCACCGAACCCGCGGATCGAGCGCAGCAGGCGCGCGATCCTCGACGCGCTGAACGAGTCCTTCCCCGCGACCCGCCAGGAGCTGAGCCGCCGCACCGGGCTCGCGCCGAGCACCGTCGCCGGGATCGTCCGGGGGCTGCTGGCCGAGGGGCTGGTGGAGGAGCATCCGGCCGCCGAGCGCATGGGGCGCGGCAGGCCGTCCTCCCCGCTGTCGCCGCATCGCCCTCCGGGCCATCTCGTCGGCATCGACTTCGGGCACACCCACGTCTCCGCGGCCCTCGCCTCCACGTCGCAGGAAATCGTCGCCGAGGACCGGGCGCCCGTCGACGTGGACGGTTCGGCGGGCAACGCGCTCGACCGGGCGGGGGCCCTGGTCGCCGGCCTGCTCGACCGGTCGGGGGTCGCGGCCGGGTCGGTGCTGCGGACGGTGGCGGGGATCCCGGGGCCGATCAACCAGGCGACCGGCCGGATCCAGTCGGCCACGATCCTCGCGGGCTGGGCCGGCGTCCGGCCGCGGGAGGAGCTCACCGCCCGGCTCGGCGGCGAGGTGCTGATCGCGAACGACGCGGAGCTGGCCGCGCTGGCCGAGCACACGCACGGGGCCGCGCGGAACGTGTCCGACCTGATCTACGTCAAGGCGTCCCACGGCATCGGGGCCGGGCTGATCCTCGCGGGCCGCCGGTACACCGGGGCGTACGGGGCGTCCGGGGAGATCGGGCACACGCTGATCCAGGAGGGCGGGGCGCAGTGCCGGTGCGGGCAGCGCGGCTGCCTGGAGTCGGTGGTGTCGATCGGCGAGGTCTGGCGGCAGCTCATCGCGGCGGGTCTCCCGCTGCCCGAACGACCCGACGACCTCTCCCTGGACGCCCTGGTCGGCAACCCGGTGGTGGCCCGGATCGTCGCCGACGCGGGGCGCCGGCTCGGGCGCGTCCTGTCCGACCTGTGCAACGCCCTGGACCCCGCGATGCTCGTCATCGGCGGGGAGCTCGCCACGGGAGGCGACGCCCTCCTGGAGGGGATCCGCGAGTCCCTGCGCCGCTTCGCCCAGCCCGCGATCAGCGACCGGGTCCAGGTCCGGTCCTCATCCCTCGGCGCCCGCGCGGCCCTGGTCGGCGCCCTGACCCTCGCCGCCGCGGAGTCCGTCCCTTGACGGCAGGAGACGCCCCGCGGCAACCGCCGCGGCGATCGCCGCCGCGGCGGTGGCCCAGCCGAGCGGATCGAGGGGGACGCAGCCGAAGAAGGTGCTGACACCGGGCGTCTGGACGATGACGGCCAGGAGGGCAGCCGAACCGAGCGTGCTGAGCAGGACGGCGCGGTCGTCGTGGCCCGCCTTGAGCGTCTGGGCGAGCTGGGTGCCGATGAGCGCGACCAGGCCGATGGTGCGAGCGCGGACGGCCGGGCCGGTGAGGCGCCCGGCCACCCAGGCGGCCAGGGCGCCGAGCGTGGTCACCACCGCGCGGTGGGCGATGTCGCGGGTCAGGGCGGAGCCGAGCGAGGTCTCCGGGCCCTCCGCCAGCAGGGCCGTGGTGGCGTCCCGGGTGGGGACGCGGACGGCGATGGCCAGGGCGGGGGCCAGGTCGGTGAGCATGTTCATCAGCAGCATCTGGCGGGCCGACAGCGGAGCGCGGCCGGTCGTCAGCGAGCCGAGCAGGGTGAAGGCGATCTCGCCGAGGTTGCCGCCGACCAGGATGGCGAGGGCCTCGCGGACCGACGCCCACATGGCGCGCCCCTCCACGAGCGCGGAGACGATCGTCTCCAGCCGGTCGTCGGCGACGATCATGTCCGCCGACGCCTGCGCCGCGGCCGTGCCGCGCTGACCGAGCGCGATGCCCACGTCGGCGAGGCGGATGCCGGCGGCGTCGTTGGCGCCGTCGCCCGTCATGGCGACGATGCGGCCGCGGCCGCGCAGGGCGCGCACGACGCGGACCTTGTGGACGGGGGTGCACCGGGCCACGACGTCCACGCCGACCAGGGCCTCCGACAGGGCGTGGTCGTCGAGCCGGTCGATCTCGTCCGCGGTGATGACGCGGTGCTCGACGCCCCCGCCGGCGACCTGGTCGGCGATCGCCGCGGCGGTCGCCGGATGGTCGCCGGTGAGCATGATGATCTGGACGCCGGCGGCGCGGAGGTCGGCGACCGCGGGCGCGGCGGTGGCGCGGACCGTGTCGGCGAGCCCGAGCAGCCCGAGGAAGGTCATGCCGGCCAGCTCGCTCTCGCCGACCGTCTCGCCGCCGTCCGGCATGCGGCGCTCGGCGACGGCGAGGACGCGGTGGCCGCCGGACGCGAGCCGCTCGACGTGCTTGCGCAGGCGCCGCCGGGTGCGGCGGTCCAGTTCGCCGTCCGGGGTGCGGGCGCAGAGCGGGAGCACGACCTCCGGGGCTCCCTTGACGAACACGGTGCGCTCGCCGCCGGAGGTTCCGAGAGTCGCGTGGAAGGCGCGCGACGGCTCGAACGGCAGGCTGTGGATGTGCTTCCACGGACCGCCGAAGTCGCGGTCCACGCCCGCCCGCGCGGCTCCCTCGTCCACGGCGGCGTCGGTGACGTGGCTGTGCCGTCCGTTGCCGGGGACGGGTGTGGCGCGCAGGGCGGCGGCCAGGACGCCGCGGAGAGAGTCGTCCGGCTGGGCGGCCTCCCCGTCGTGGCGGTGGTCGGCGATGCGGGCGAGCGTGATGCGGCCTTCGGTCAGGGTGCCGGTCTTGTCGAAGCACAGCACGTCGACCCGTCCGAGCGTCTCGATGGTCCGCGGGTCGCGGACGAAGATCCCCCGTTCGGCGAGCCGCCGGATCGCGGCCACCTGGGCGGCGCTGACCAGCAGCGGAAGCCCTTCCGGGACGGACGCGACGGCCAGGTTGACGCCTTCGGACAGCGCGCGGCGCAGCGGGCCGCCGCGCAGCAGGCCCGAGGTGACGACGCCGACGGCCGCGCCGACCGCCATCGGCGTCGTGGCCTCGGTGATCTGCTTGAGGCGGGCCTCCACGCCGCTGGACGGGGGGCCCGCGGCCAGCGCGGCGGCCATGGCCCGCCCGCTCTCGGTGGCGTCGCCGAGCGCGACCACCACGGCGGTGCAGTCTCCTGCGGCGATCGTGGTGCCCTCGTAGAGCATGCAGCGGCGCTCGGCGACGTGCCGGGCCAGAGTCGGCGCCGTGTCCTTGGCCACCGGAAGGGACTCGCCGGTGAGCGAGGACTCGTCGGCCTCCAGCCCGTTCGCGGTGACGATCCGGCAGTCGGCCGGGACCGCGTCCCCGGCGGCGAGCACCAGGACGTCGCCGCGGACGAGCCGCTTCGCCGGCACCCGCGTCTCCTCGCCGTCCCGCAGGACGCCGACCGGCTCGCCGGACCTGGCCGAGATCCTCGCGATGATCTCGTCCGCGGAGACCCGCTTCCGGCCGCCGACCAGGCCCGACAGGCCGATCGTCGCGGCGACGAGCGCGGCGTCGACCGGCGAGCCGACCGCCGCCGCGCCGGCCGCGCCCGCGGCCAGCACCGCCGTCAGCGGGTTGGCCAGCTCCTGGACCACGGCCCGCGGCAGCGCCCGGCGGCCCCCTCCGGTGCGCGCGCGGTCCGCGCCGTGCTCGCCCCGGTCGCGCGCCTCGGCTTCGGACAGGCCCCCGGCGCGGCTGTCGAGGCGCTCCAGCACCGCCTCCACGGGCATGGCATGCCACGGCGTGGACGGCAGCGCCGGCGCGGGAACCCGCCGCATCACCTCGCGGGCCGTCCAGGCGCCGTAGGCCATGCCCAGGGCCGCCGCGCCGTTGACGGCGGCCAGAGCGCGGTCGGCCGCCTTTCCGGACGGCCCGGTGAGGGCGAGCAGAGCGGCCACGCCCGTGCCCGACCATGCGAGCGTGACGCCCCGCTCGCTGACGCGGCGCGCGGCGGCGACGGCATCGACGACGTGCGCGGCCGCCGCCGGATCCCGCAGGACCAGCAGGTGCGCGCCCCAGGGCGGCGCCCCGCCCGTTCCGTCCGCCCAGTCCGCCACACCGACGTCGGCCGCGGCGAGCGCCGCCGGATCGCGGGAGATCAGCAGGACGCCCGCGCCGCCCTCCTGCAGTGCGCGGACGGTGGCGGCCAGGTCCGGGCCGCCGGGGGCGGTCTCGTCGGGAGGGAGCGGCAGCTCGACGCCGGAACCGGCCAGGACGATCTTCGTGCCGGCATCCCGCGCGGCGGTCACCAGGGCGTTCGTCTC
>NZ_JBEZJP010000398.1:0-7735 GCF_040653175.1 Actinomadura sp. NPDC048032 | reverse complement strand
CCGCGCCCACGCCGCATCGGTCAACTCATGTCGCCGCACCATGGCCACCATCAAGCCACAAACCAAAGATCCAGATCCGCAAAACAGGCCCTAGGCGATGACGCGCCGGAACTCCCGCCGGACGTCCCCAACGCCGGCCCGGGGCGCGAACACTAGGCCATCGCGTGCTGACCTGCTTGGCCTTGCGGCTTCCGCTGCGACGGTCGACCATGCCGAGATGCAGCCAAAGTAGGCTACAGATTGTGACGATTCAGAGACGCACTGTCCTTGTGGGTGTCGCTGGCCTTGTCGGCGCGGTGGTCTGCGCGCCGGCTACCGCGGCTGCCTGTCCTTTGACGTGGATTCGCTGGACTTCGCCGATCTGGGCAAGTCGGCCATCACTCGTGAAGTTCTCGGTGAGGCGCGCGGCGGGTCGGTGGTGAGCATGCATCCCGGCCACACTGGAACGGTCGAGGTGTTGGCGGCGGTTTCGGACGGCCTGCGTCGGCGTGGGCTTCGGGCGGTGACCGTCGCTGAGCTGGTCCGAACATGAAGCGCCGGTGGGCACCGGCTGTGATCGCCGGGCTGCTGGTCGCAGGGTGCTCTTCATCCGGGCAGCCGGATGGTGCTGATTCGCGGAAGCTCACGAGTCACGCTGTTGCCAAGCCGCTGACGTCGCCGACGGACCTCTACGAGCACGACCGGCCGGGCATGCTCAGCCCGCAGGTGCGGGACCTGCCGGCGCGTGTTTATGTGCCGAATTCACAGAGCGACGACGTGATCGTGCTAGATCAGAAGACGTTCAAACGGGTGGGACGGTTTCGGGTCGGCCGTAAGCCGCAGCATGTCGTCCCGTCTTGGGACATGCGGACGCTGTGGGTCAACGACAACGACTCCAACGACCTTGTCCCGATCGACCCGCGCACCGGCCGCCCGGGCAAGCCGGTCTCGGTCGACGACCCCTACAACATGTACTTCACGCCGGACGGCCGGTCCGCGATCATCATGGCGGAGCGGCTGCAGCGCATCGACTTCCGGGACGCCCACTCGATGCGGCTGCGCAAGCACGTGGACGTGCCGTGCCGCGGCCCCAACCATGCCGACTTCTCGGCCTCGGGCGACTTCTTCCTCACCGCGTGTGAGTTCTCCGGCGAAGTGCTGCGCGTCGACACCCGCGGTCAGAGGGTCACCGGCGTGCTCAAGCTGGCGAAGGGCGCGATGCCGCAGGACGTGAAGACCTCTCCCGACGGCCGGACGTTCTACATCGCTGACATGGCCTCCAACGGCGTCTGGACGATCGACGCGTCGACGTTCCGCGTGACCGGCTTCATCCGTACCGGCAAGGGCGCACATGGGCTGTATGTGAGCCGTGACTCGACCACCCTGTACGTCACCAACCGGGCTGAAGGCTCTATCTCCCTGATCTCGTTCAAGACGGGACGGGTAGCGCGGCGATGGCAGCTGCCCGGTGGCGGCTCGCCCGACATGGGCGGGGTGTCGGCCGACGGGCAGGTGCTGTGGCTGTCGGGTCGCTACCACAGCGAGGTGTACGCGATCTCTACGGTCACAGGCCGGTTGATTCGCCGCATCCGTGTCGGTGACGGCCCGCACGGTCTGTGCGTGTTTCCGCAGCCTGGCCGCTACTCCCTTGGCCACACCGGCGTTTTCCGCTGAACATGGACGTCCGTCCTGGCCGGGGCGTCCTCGGCTTTGAGGCCTACGCGGATATCACCTACACAGAGGCGTGACCGTAGCCGCGTTCCCGGGGGCCTGGCCGTCAGGGGCTGGCGATCCGGCGGAGGGCGTCGGCGTATCGGCGGACCGCCTGCACCGGGAGCCGCCCGGCGGGGAGTTCGACCACGAACGCGCTGTCGCGGACGACGGTGTTCTCCCAGCCGGTGACGCTGCCTGGGAAGTTGGTGAGCGTGCGCAGCGGGAGTCCGACGTCGCGGGCGAAGCGCCGCTCGACGTCCTTAGGTCCTTGGGAGTCATCGACGACGGCCAAGTGCTGGTGGAACCAGATGCCGATGGTCGGGCGGATCCGCCGGATGAGGTCGGCGGCGTACCGCGACTCCGGCTCCGAGAGCGGCCGGGGGCCGGAGTAGTGGACTGAGCCGCGCGAGTCGATCGGTCGCCACCCGGCTGGGAAGTTGCGGTTGAGATCGACGCCGTGAGCGTTTCCCCGCGTCCGGGCCGCCATCCCGTCCGGGTTGAACGTTGGGACAACCCACAAGTTCGTGTCCGTCGGCCCGGTTCTGGCGGCCAGTGCATGTGCCACCGGCACGCCGGCCGGCTCGTCTCCGTGCAGGCAGCCGACGACCAGCACTCGTCGAGCCGCTCGCGGGTTCCCCAGTTCGACCGCGACGATCGGGCGTCCCTGGACGGATCTGCCCAGTAACACCGTCCTGCGGGCCCCATATGTCGCCGCCGACCGACCGGCTTTTCCGGGCCTGCTGCACGCTGCCGAGAAGATCAGAGTGTTGAGGAGGGCAAGTCCAACGGCGAGCAAGATCGTCGGCCGCCGACCCGTCATGATGTGTCCCCTCAGACATGTGCCTCGACTGATCTGGGGGACGTAACACCAGATACCCGAGTCGCGAATAGTGACACTTTGAACGCATGTAGTCACCTAAGTGGCATGGCGCTGTGCCAACCGCCTCGTGCCCGTGGGCAGGATGGGCGACGGGAGCCTCCGTCTGTTCGATCGGGCTGAAACCGCGTAAGAGCCGACGCGCCACGGCGCCCGCCGGCGCCCGTGCTCGCCTTACTCGCGTTCGGATGCGCTACGGCGTTGACGGCCCTCACCGTGGATGTCGCGGTCGGTGAGGCGGGTCGGTGGGACGCGCCGGTGTACGCCTGGTTCCTCGGGCACCGTCTCGGGCCGGTGACCGTGTTGATGGAGACGGTGACCTGGCCGGGTTCGAGGATGCTTATGGGGCGTCGCGCGCTGGCTCGGTAGATCGTCCGGACAAGGCGCACCAGCACCGTCCCGCCGATACGGCGGAAGCGCCGGATTCTGGGTGGTGCTGGGGGAGTGGTCTCGGTGGCCCGCTCACCAGGGGCAGGGGGCGTGGGCCACGGCTGCGCAACGAGCTCAGCTCACCGGGCGCGGACGTCAGCTTCCGGCTGTGCGGCGGATGTACAGGGTGAGCCGGATGCTCCCGAACCGCCTTGAGCTGGTCGCTCGGAGACCGTTGTCGTTCTTGAGGATCGCGAGATCGCGTGGAGACGCTGCGCTGCGGTACCGGTGATCGTGGGGGAGTATCTGGACGAGCCAGATCCGGGACTCGGCTGCCAGGGCCGACCGGAAAGAGCCGGGCTCCAGGTTCGTCTCGTGGTCTTGCAGGGCCGTCGTGTTCAACCGGGCGAAGGCGTCGGCGTAGGCGGTCGCGAAGGCCTGCCGATCCGCGGGCAGGTACAGGACCGCGTCCCCCGGGTGCGAGTGCCGCCGCAGGGCGGCGGCCAGGGAGCGCAGGTCGTCCGGACGGCTCCGCGGTCCACGCTCAGCGAGTTGGGCGGGGAGCGTCACCAGCGCCAGGACCGCCAGGACGGTGACCGCGGCCGCTACGGGGAACCAGGGTCGGCCAGCAGGCAGCCGCCCGACTACGGTGTCCAGCGCCACCCCGCCCAGCAGCGCCAAGGCGCAGACGGAGTAGAGGATGTATCGGGGGTGGTAGACGGGGTGGACCTGGGACACGCTCCACGCCAGGACGAACGGTAAGCACATCCACGGGACGGTCAGCGCGGCGGCGTTGCGATGATCGCGAACGAGCAGTCGCGCCGTCCCGACCACGACGGCCGCCACCAGCACGAGCAGGAGGACGCGTCCGCCACCGGTGACCCACAGGCCGAGGCTGTAAAGCGCCCTGGTTCCGGGGCGCTCCAACCAGGACACCTGGGCGGCCTCTTGGCCGCGCGCGACCACTGCGAGCGGTGACACCAGCAGTACCGCAGCCAGGGCGGCCAGCCCCCAGCTCGCGCGGTGGCGGCGCCGCCACTGGGGATGCCTCCACATGCCGACGGTCACGGCGTGGGCGGGTAGGAGGAACAGCGCGTAAAGGTGAAGCCAGCCCACCAGGCCCATTGTCGCCGCGTACGCGGCGTACCATCTGATCTGGGGACGCGAATCCTGCAACGCCCGGACCAGGAAGTACGTGGCCAGGACGGCGCCCGCGCTGACCATCGCGTACTGGCGGGCCTCCTGACCGTACCGGCTGGTGATCGGCAGCAGGCCGTACAGCAGGCCGCCGTAAAGGCCCGCCTTGGCCGAGTACAGCCGCCCGCCGATGGCGGCGATCCCCATGGCCGCCACGCCGGAGGCCACCGCCGAGGGCGTGCGGGTGATCACCTCGCTCGTTCCCAGCCTGGTCACCAGGTGCATCAGCAGGTAGTACAGGCCGTGGACCGCGTCGATGCGGGAGATGAAGCTCGTCAGCGCGCCGAGCCCGCCGCGCCCGACCGTCACGCTGACCGACTCGTCCCGCCAGTACGAGGGCACGCTGATCCGCCACATGCACATGCCGAGGGTGACCACCCCTGGAATCACCAGGTACGGCCACGTCGCGGCACGATGCCCCGCAGTGTCGGACAGCGCGGTGGTCGTGCTCTGAGTGCCGGTCGGCGCCATGTCTCACCCCCCGTCGACCGAGTCGAGGACGTCAGGAAGGTCTTCACCATTTGTCACGACCCCTAACCGAAGGTCGCCGCCAAGGGCCCCAGGGACGCCGTTCAGGGCGGGCCACTCGCGGGGTGCCGGGGTTCCGTGCCCACGAAGAACCGCAGGCTGAAACATGATGAATTGACCAGAGTCGACCACCATCGAGCAGGCCCTCGGAGGTGGGTTCCCTGGTAGGTCGACCTTCTCGATGGCGAGCGGCCGGTGCAAAGCGCAGGCTCGCCGCAGCCTGCGCCGCCCGCGAAGATCGCCTCAAGGCCCAGGACTGCTTCAACTGATCGGCCCAGGCATCGCGTCGTGCGACGCCTAGGCCGAGCTCGCCGTCGTTCAAGGCCGTACCGGCCGTGGGTTCCGAGGGGCCGGCCACATCATTTGCCTTCGGCCGTCTCCGTGGAGTCCGTGACGCGGTCGAGCCGGGCGACCAGATCGCGCAGGGCGGCCAACTCCTCTGCCAGCGCACGTGACCCCTTCGGGGTCAGACTGAGCCAGGTCCGGGGACGGCGTCCGTGGTACCCCTTGTGGATCTCGACATAGCCGGCCTCGTCCAGCGTCCGTAGGTGTCGGGACAGATTGCCGTCGGTGAGGTTCAGGGTGTCGCGCAGATACCCGAACTCGGCACGGTCGATCTCGCGCAGCACCGTCATGATGCCGAGACGGGTGCGATGGTGGACGGTGTCGTTGAGGCCTTGTGTGGGGTGCGGTGCCCCTGGCTGCCCGCTGGTCTCCCTCATGCCTGGACCGGGGCCGCTGCGGTGACCGAACGCAGTCGCGCCCACGCCCGCAACTGGACGACCAGCGCGCCGACCAGCAGGACGGCGGCCAGCAGGATCAGGTTCTGTGCCGGGTTGAGCATTCCATCGATCATGCCGCCGGACGGGGGCACGAGCCAAGCAGGGATTTGGCCGAGGCCGTAGCCGTTCATGATGACGCACAGCCCCCCGTACACGAGACCGCAGACCGCGACCCCCAGGCTCCGCTCCACCTTGGCCAGGACCAGCAACCCGAGCGCGATCGCTAGCAAAGGACTGATCACGGCACTCGCCACGAAACTTTCTCCCAGGGGCGGAGGCGCCTTCTGGGCGCCGTGGTTCTGTGCGAATACGGCGAGCAAGAACACGGCGAACAGCGCCGTGCCCACGTAGGCCCAGGGCTGCCACCGCACGGTGAGGCCGACGCGGGCGGCCCGTCGCCGGTACCACCAGGCGCACGCCAGGTAGCTCAGCGGTCCTGTGATCAGCCAGAACGCGATCGAGAGGGCTCCCGATCGGTCGAACCCGTCCAGCCCCGCGTAGCCGCTCGTCGAACCGGGTCTGCTCACGCTGCCGCCGTCCGGCAGCGTCTCCATCGCGTGGAAGGGGTGGGAGTACAGGGGGATCGAGGCCAGCGTCAGCAGTCCGAAGATCATCAGCGGGACCGCCGCCCCGCGCGCACGGGCACGGGTGAGCCGCCGCAGCCTGGCCACCTCGTCGAGCATCTGGTCGGGGGACTGTGAATCCACGATGCCTCCATCGTCTTGCGCTTGCGAAGTACTTTGCATCAGCGAGTACTTTCACTTCAAGAGTGCCAGCGAGGCTCCCAGAGCAGGGGGACGGTCAGGGCGGTGGGCCTCTCACGCCGCCGCCCAGGGAACCGCGCAGTCCGCCCCAGCCGACCCCGGTCGTTCCGGAACTCGCTCCAGGCGCGGTTGTCGAACCCGACGACGAACAGGTCGAGGTTGCCGGGTGCGCGGGACGGAACCGCCGACTCGACCATGTCCGTGCGGGTGTTACAGGCCCGCGAACGGGAGCCGTGGCGGAACGTCCGGCCTGGGGTCTCGTTGCCGGTGACCGGCACAGGCACAGGCGCAGGCGCTCTGCATCGCCCTCCGCCAGGCGTCTTGCCCATCGTTCCGCAGATCTTTCCCCTGATGCGATCGGGAGCATCGGAGCTGTATTTGCTCAGACCTGCGCAAAACCTCTCCATAGACAGGTGGGTAGCTCCCGGAGCGATATAGGGGTTTTCCCCCTCCCGGTTTCTCGGGTCCGCTGAGCATGCTGGAGAGGAGCCGGTTCCTATGGCGGAGCCAGGTGTCTTGTTCTAGATCTTTGGAGCGGTTCGATGAGTTTCGGAAGGGACGACTTCCCCCTGTGGGGTTCCTTGGCCACCGTGATGGTCGAGAAGCCCGAGTGCCTCGATGCGGCCCGGCGCGCTGTCGACTCGGTGGTCGCCGACTTCGATGCCGCGTTCGTCCAGGAGGGGTCGGATCTTGCGCGCGTCAACGCCGCCAGTGGCGCTCCAGTGCGGGTCAGCGCCACTTTCCTGGCCGTGCTCTGGACGGCGCTCCACGCGTTCGACCTGACGGAAGGGCTCGTCGATCCCGTCGTTGGCGATTCTCCCGCCGGAAACCGGAGTGTCGTGATCGACGAACCGCCCGGCACGGTGATGACGCCCCCGGGGACGACTCTCGACCTGTGGGGGATCGCGCAGGCGTTCGCCGCCGACAGGGCAGCCGAATCCGCGGCCGGACTGGCTGGATGCGGAGTCTGCGTCTGCCTTCCGGGCAGCTTCGCGACCGCGGGACCGGTGCCCGTCTCGGGCTGGCCGGTGCAGGTGACCAATGGTCGCCGTGAGCAGGACGAGGGAGCTTTCCGTGGCATGAGCCTCGTGCTGCGGACGCCTGGCGGACTGGCCACCTCTGTCCTGGCGGCGCAGGCTCGCGAGCCCGGACAGGCACCGGCGCGGTCGCTGCCGACCAGTGATCAGTCCTGGCATGCGGTGTCGGTCTTCGGTCTTCGCTGCGTCGCCGCCAAGACCGCCAGCATCGCCGCCCTCTCCTTGGGAGACGCTGCCATCACCTGGTTGGAGGCCCGGGAGTTGCGTGCCCGCATGGTGCACACGAACGGCACGGTGACCAACGTCGGATGCTGACCCAGGCGTACTCAGCCGCCAGGGCTCGCCTCGTCTCCCCGTCCTTGCCTCCAGACCCAGGACGCGATCTGCACGCGGGAGTCCTGGAAGACGCAGCCGATCCTGCGGCGCAGGTGCGGCACCTTCCAGTTGCTCAGCCTGCTCAGGTCCTTGCCCGCCACGTGCACGTGACCC
>NZ_JBEZJP010000397.1:0-7750 GCF_040653175.1 Actinomadura sp. NPDC048032 | reverse complement strand
GATGGACGATCGCGTCCTGCCCGGCCACGGCCGCGTCGCCCGCGAGGAACACCGCGGCGTTGGCGATGTCCTCGGGCTCGCCGATGCGGCCGAGCGGCATGTACTTGCTGATCTCGGCCTCGTTGTTCTCCCACAGGGCGCGGGCGAGGTGCGTCTTGACCAGGCCGGGCGCGATGCAGTTCACGCGGACCTTCGGGGCCAGCTCCATCGCGAACTGCCGGCTGAGGTGGATCACGGCGGCCTTGGTGGCGTTGTAGTAGCCGATGCCGTGCTCGGTGAGCATGCCGCCGACCGAGGCGATGTTGATGATCGCGCCGCCGCGCTCGGCGAGGGAGGCGCGCAGCGCCAGCTGCGTCCACTGCACGACCCCGAACTGGTTGACCTGGACGGTCTTGGCCGCGGCGGCGGGCTCGATGTCGGCCATCGGGCCGAAGTAGGGGTTCGTGCCGGCGTTGTTGACCAGGACGTCGAGGCCGCCGAACTCGGCGACGGCCGCGTCCACGCAGGCCGCGGCCTGCTCGGCGTCGCCGACGTGGGCCGCCTTGGCGAGGACGCCCGCGCCCGGGTGCGCCGCGCGGATCTCCTTGGCGACCTCGTCCAGCGCCTCCTGCTTGCGGGAGGACAGGACGACGTTCGCCCCCTCGGCGGCGAGCGCGGTGGCGATCGCCTTCCCGATTCCCCGGGACGCCCCGGTGACCAGCGCCGTCTTGCCCTCTAGACCAGTCCGCATCCGCACGCTCCCTGCCTGTCCGCACCCTGAGGGCCTGCCTGTTCGCACCCTGCGGGCGGCATCACCAGAATCCGACTCGGTTCACTGTACCGAAGTGACTGACGAGTCAGTTAGGTGGGTTCGCATGGTCCGTCCCGCTCACCGGACACGTCCCGTTCGGGGCGCTCGCCCGGTTGTTACGCTGCGCCCGGTCGGAGACGAGGAGGACCGCGTGACCACGACCAAGGAACGCCGTCCGGCGATCGAGGGCTGGTTCGCCGCCGCGGACGGCGACGTCCGCCTGCTGGGCACCCGCTGCGGCGCCTGCGGAACGCCGTACTTCCCGCGTAACGAGCTGGCCTGCCGCAACCCGGCCTGCACCGGCCCGAAGGACGGCTCCGAGCTGGAGCCGTACGCGCTGTCGCGGCGCGGGCGCGTCTGGTCGTACGCCGACTCCCGGTACAAGCCGCCGCCTCCCTACGTCTCCCCCGACCCCTTCGTCCCGTACACCGTCGCGGCCGTCGAACTCGAAGCCGAGCGCATCGTCGTCCTGGGGCAGGTCGCCCCCGGCCACACCGTCGACGACCTCGCGGTCGGCATGGAGGTCGAGCTGACCGAGGGCGTCCTCTACGAGGACGACGAGGCCGAGTACACCGTCTGGATGTGGAGGCCCGTGAAATGACGCGCGACATCGCCGTGCTGGGCGCGGGCATGCATCCGTGGGGCAAGTGGGGCCGCAACTTCGTCGAGTACGGTCTCGCGGCGGCGCGGGCCGCGCTCGCCGACGCCGGCCTCGCGTGGACGGACGTCCAGTACGTGGCGGGCGCGGACACCATCCGCAACGGCTACCCGGGGTTCATCGCGGGCGCGACGTTCGCGCAGGCGCTCGGCTGGTCGGGCGCGCGCGTGTCCAGCTGCTACGCCGCATGCGCTTCCGGAGCGCAGGCCATCAACAACGCGCGCGCGCAGATCCTCGCGGGTCTCTGCGACGTCGCGTTGGTCGTGGGCGCCGACGCCGCGCCGAAGGGCTTCTTCAAGCCCGTCGGCGGGGACCGCCCCGACGACCCCGACTGGCTCCGCTTCCGCCTCTTGGGCGCCACCAACCCCATCTACTTCGCTCTGTACGCGCGCCGGCGGATGGCGATGTACGGCGCGACCCTGGACGATTTCGCCGCCGTCAAGGTGAAGAACGCCCGGCACGGGCTGTCGAACCCGAACGCCCGGTACCGCAAGGAGGTGACCGTGGAGGACGTACGCGAGTCCGCCGTGGTCGCCGATCCGCTGCGGCTGCTGGACATCTGCGCCACCAGCGACGGCGGCGCGGCGCTCGTCCTGACGTCCATGGAGTTCGCGCGCGGGCACGGCATCGCCGACCCGGTGCGCATCCCGGCGCTGTCGACGGCGACGCCCACGTTCCCGAAGACCGTCCTGGACCTGCCCGACTTCGCGACGGACTCGGCGATGACCGTCCCGGAGCCCGAGCGGCCGTTCCGGTCCGCGATCGCGCACGCCGCCTACGAGGAGGCGGGCATCGGCCCCGAGGACCTGTCGCTCGCCGAGGTCTACGACCTGTCCACCGCCCTCGAACTCGACTGGTACGAGGACATCGGCCTGTGCGAGAGGGGCGGCGCCGAGGAGCTGCTCCGCTCGGGCGCCACGGCTCTCGGCGGCCGCGTCCCGGTCAACCCGAGCGGCGGGCTCGCCTCCTTCGGCGAGGCGATCCCGGCTCAGGCGATCGCGCAGGTCTGCGAGCTGACCTGGCAGCTGCGCGGCCAGGCCGAGGGCCGCCAGGTGGAGAACGCGCGGGCCGGCATCGCCGTGAACCAGGGCCTCTTCGGCCACGGCTCCGCCGTCGTCGCCGTCCGCTGACCGGAACGGCTAGGCGACGGTGAAGCCGTCGCAGGTCAGGTAGTAGGCGTCGCCGTTCGGGCGGACGTGGAACCAGATGACCGTCCAGTCGCCCTTCATCAGCGGGTAGGTGCCGTTTCCGGCGCCCTCCCATTTGAACTCCGACGGGTAACGCATGTTCAGCCACGCGGCCTGGCCGGGGTACATGTGCGGCTTGCTCTGCACCACCCCGGTGACGCCGTTGCCCTGCTGCTCCACCGGCGGACGGACCTGGATGGCCACGTAGTACTTGGCCGGGTCCGCGTACTTGAAGCGCAGGCCGAACTCGACGGTCTTCTCGGTGTACGGCTGGCGCGGTACCGACGTCTGGGTGTCGTTCGTGAGGTCGAAGTCCTCCGGACGGGCGGCGGGCTGGCAGGTCTTGGCCGCCTGGGTCCACCGGAGGTCCGCGATGTCGGCGGGCTGCTTGATCAGGATCCGGTCGGGCGGGACGCCGTTGGCGGCGGCCGAAGTCCTGCTGCCGGGGGTCGAGCCCGCGGGATCACCGGTCGCGGTGCCGCCCTGCGTTCCCTGCCCGGCCCGGGGCTTGTTCCGGTTCTCGTCGCCGCCGCCGTCCCCATTGAGGACGAACCGTGCGAGCAGGGCGCCCACCAGGACCACGGCGGCCACCCCGGCGCCCGCCGCGATGACGGCGGCGCGCGACCGTCCGCGCGAGACGCCCGGGACCGTCCTCGTGCGGTCGGCCGGGACGAGCCCCGACGCGACCGCGTCGGTGACGCTGGCGGGCATCGGCGCCGGAACGCCCACGATCCGCCGGTAGGCGGGGTCGGCGGCGAGGGGGCCGAGCGCGGGCAGCTGCTGGAGCAGCCGCTCCAGCGGGATCCTGGCCTCCGGCTCCTTCGCGGCGCACTGCCGGACCAGCCCGGCGACGCGCGGGTCGACGCCCTCCAGGTCGATGTCACCGCTGAGCGTCCGGTGGATGATCGCCTCGATGCGCCCGCCGCCGAACGGGGGCCGTCCCGTCGCGGCGTAGGCGACCGTCCCGGCGAGCGAGAACACGTCCGACGCGGGAAGCGGCTGCTGCTCGCGGACCACCTCGGGCGCGACGAAACCGGGGGTGCCGTTCCACGCGCCGGTCTGGGTGATCTGCGTCTGGCCCTCGCCGCGCGCGATGCCGAAGTCGATCAGCCGCGGCCCGTCCGGGGCGAGGATCACGTTGCCCGGCTTGAGGTCGCGGTGCTGGACGCCGTGCCGGTGGATCTCCAGCAGCCCCTGCGCCAGTTCGGCGAGCAGCCGCACGCAGGTCTCGGGAGGCAGCGGCCCGTGCGCGGCCACCGCCTGGCGGAGCGTCGGCCCGGGGACGTACTCCGTCGCCAGCCAGTACGGCGGCGCGTCCAGGCCGGCGCCGACCATCGCGGCGGCGAACCTGCTGCGCACCCGCTCGACGGTCGCGACCTCGCGCCGGAACCGGGCCAGCGCCGTCGGCCCCTCGAAGTCCTCCCGGATCACCTTGAGGGCGATATGCCGCCCGCTGGCGGTCAGCCCCAGATAGACCTGCCCCATGCCGCCGGCGCCCAGGCGCCCCAGCAGCGGATAGCCGCCGATCGCAGAAGGATCTTCCAGACGGAGTGCTTCCATACTTTCCCCGGCCCCTCGTCAACACGCACCGCCGCCAAATGATCTCATTCCGGGAGGAGCCGTGTGGACCGGGTTCTCAGTCGGCCTGGCGGGCCACGTGGAGGGCCCAGGCCACCAGGGGGACCTGGAGCGGGAGGCGGGCGTAGGCGGCCGCGCGGAAGGGCAGCGGGCGGTGGCGCCAGTCGCGGGCCATCTTCACGTTGGCGGGGAAGACCGCCGCCATCAGGCCCGCCGTGGCGAGCGCGCCCGCCTTGCGGGTGCGGGGGTGGGCAACGGCCGCGGCGCAGGCCAGCTCGGCGACGCCGCTGAGGTAGGTCCAGGTCCGCGCGCCGCCGGGGAGCCGCTCGGGGACGAGCGCGTCGAACGGCTTCGGAGCGGTCATGTGGAGGGCGCCCATCCCGGCCATGAGCGCGGCCAGCCTGCGGTGCGCGTGTGACGACTCGGTCATCCCCGGAGTCTGTCAGATCGGACGCCCCGTCCAATAGTGGTGGCACCGCCTCCCTGGTCAGATGGGGCGTGTGTGACCTAAATCACGTCATTGATCCGTGTGACCCCAGTCGTGGGGGTCACGTGTCTGATGTCACCGCTCGGGTGGATTCGCGAAGTTCGCAGCAGAGCTAGGTTTGTACTGACCAGTCAGTTCAATAACCGGCTCTCCGGAAGGTCGCGATGACGTCCGATCACCAGACTCCAGGGGCGGCCGCCGTGGCCGGGGGGACCGCGGCGCCCGTCCCTGGACCCCGCCCGAGCGGCTCAGGGGCTGGCGGGGGCCGCCCCGGAGCCGGCCCCGCGCCCGCGCACGGCTCGTCCGTGCGGGCGCGGGACCTCGGAGTGAAGGGGGCACGGGGCTGGGTCTTCCGCGACGTCCACCTGGACGTCCCGGGCGGCGCGCTGGTCGCCGTCAGCGGCATCGCGGGCACCGGGCGGACCGCGCTGCTGCTCACGCTCGCCGGGCGGATGCGGCCCGCCGAGGGCACGGTCGCGGTGGGCGGGGTCACCGGGCTCAGGCGGATCCAGCGGGTCGCGGCCCTTGGGATCGTGCCGGGGGTGACCGAACTCGACCCGGCGCTGACCGTCCGGGAGCACGTCGACGAGGCGCTCGCGCTCCGCGAGGGCGTCCTCGGCAGGTTCCGCGGGCGCGAGGCCCGCAGGCGCCGGATCCTCGAACGGGTCGGCCTCGACGTCGCCCCCGGGACGCTCGCCGAAGAACTCGCGCCCGACGAAGCCCAGCTCCTGGGCGCCGCCCTGGCGCTCGCCGGAGATCCCGGGCTCCTCCTCCTCGACGACGTGGACGAGGGCCTGCCCGCCGACCGGCAGCACGACCTGTGGCGGCGGCTCGCCGCCGTCGCCGCCGGCGGCGTCACCGTCATCGCGTCCTGCCACGACGCCGCGCCCGCCGAGGGCGTCGCCACGCACGCACTCCCCCTCTAGCAGAACCCCCAAGCCAGGAGACCCCCCGATGAGACTTCCCGCGTTGACCTCGGGCGGCCTTGAGCTGCGCCGCTTCCAGCGCAACCGGCTGACCCGCGTCGCGATGGCCGGGCTCGTGCTGCTTCCGCTGCTCTATGCCGGTCTGTACCTCTGGTCATTCTGGGACCCGTACGCGCGGCTCCAGCACGTTCCGGTCGCGCTCGTCGTCCAGGACCGGCCCGCCAAGGCCGGCGGCAGGACCGTCCACGCGGGGGCCGACCTGGCGGACGAGCTGAAGAAGCGCAAGGTCTTCGACTGGCGCACCGTCTCGGCGGCGAAGGCCGAGGAGGGCGTCCGGTCCGGGAAGTACTACATGTCGCTGACGATCCCCGCCGACTTCAGCGCGCGGATCGCGTCGCCGTCCGGGGACGGGACCCCCGCGCCGGCCGGGTTGCGGCTCCAGATGAACGACGCGAACAACTACGTCGTCGGGACGCTCGCCCAGGCCGCGTTCAAGGAGATCAGCGCCGCCGCCGGGAGCGAGGCGGTGCGCGGCTACCTCGACCAGATCTTCCTCTCCTTCGGCAAGCTGCACGGCGAACTCGGCAAGGCCGCCCAGGGCGCGGACGAGCTCGCGACGGGGTCCGGCCAGGCGCACGACGGCGCGGGCAAGCTCGCCGAAGGCGCGGGCAAGGCCGAGGCGGGCGCGGGGAAGCTGAAGGGCGGCATCGACGAGGCCCGCGCCGGCAGCGGCAGGCTGACCTCCGGCCTGGAGGAGCTCCGCACCGGAACCGGCCAGGTCGCCGCCGGAATGCAGCGGCTGACCGCGACCGTCGACCGCGCGGGCGACACCCTCGTGCCGCTGCTGAGGGAGAACGCCCCCGAGATCCGCCAGGCCGCGCTCGCCGTCGCCCAGGGTGCGGACGCCCTCGCCGACGGCGCCGGACGGCTTCCCGCCCAGACCGCCGCCGCCGTCCAGCGCGCGGAGAAGGCGCAGGCCGAACTGGACGCCTACCTCGCCGCGCACCCGGAGGTCCCCGCGGACGTCCGCCAGGACCTCACCCGGGCGGCCGCGCAGGTCGTCGCCGTCGCGAAGCAGGTGGACGGATACATCAGCGACCGCACCGGCGACCTGCGCAAGGTCGCGGCCGACGCCCGCACGGTCGAGCGGGCCGCCCGCAAGATCGCCAAGGACGCGCCTTCCCTGGCCGCCAGGGTCGAGAAGGCGCGCCGGGACGTCGACCGCCTCAACGCCGGAACCCAGCGGGTCAACGCCGGGACCGGCCGCCTGCTCTCCGGATCGTCCCAGCTCACGGCGGGGCTCGGCACGCTCTCGGGAGGCGCGGGCGAACTCCGGGGCGGGCTGGGGCGGCTGTCCGGCGGCGCCGTGACCCTGGAGACCGCCCTCGCGCAGATCTCCCACGGCAACGAGCAACTGGCGAACGGCCTCAACGAGGGCGTCTCCCAGATCCCGGACTACGGCGCCGGGGAGCGCGCCGCGCGCGACGACATGATGAGCAACCCGGTGCGGCTCGCCAGCTCCACCGAGAACGAGGTGCCGAACTACGGGACGGGGTTCGCGCCGTTCTTCGTCCCCCTCTCCCTGTGGGTCGGCGGCATGATCATCTATATGCTGCTGCGCCCGCTGAACCCCCGCGCGCTCGCGGGCACCGCGCCCGGACGCCGCGTCGCCCTCGCCGGCTGGCTGCCCGCCGCGGCGATCGGCGCGGCGCAGGCCTGCGTCGTCCTCGCCGTCCTGCACTTCGCGCTCGGCCTGCGCGCCGAGCACTGGCCCGGACTCGTGGCGTTCCTCGCGCTCGCCTCCGCCGCGTTCCTCGCGGTGATCCAGTGGGTGAACGCCCGCTTCGGCTCGATCGGCCGGATCATCGCGCTGGCGCTCCTGATGCTCCAGCTCACCTCGGCCGCCGGCACGTACCCGATCGAGACGAGCCCGGCGTTCTTCCAGGCCATCCGCCCGTACCTGCCGATGCCGTGGGTCGTGGACGCCGTCCGGCACCTGATCAGCGGCGGCGACCTGTCCTCGGTATGGCAGGGTTGTGCGGTGCTGGCCGCCTTCCTGGCCGGCGGGCTCGCGCTCACCGCCCTGGCCGTCCGGCACAACCGGGTCTGGACGGTGAAGCGCCT
>NZ_JBEZJP010000396.1:0-7767 GCF_040653175.1 Actinomadura sp. NPDC048032 | reverse complement strand
TCTACATCCTCGACGTGGCCTCGAAGGAGGAGGCCGTCGAGTGGGCCCGGCGGGCGCCGGCCGGTCCCGGCTTCAAGACCGAGATCCGCCGCGTCCCCACCATCGACGAGTTCCCGCAGGACAACGAGTGGATCCGGAAGGAGCGGGCCTGGCGCGAGGCCACCGGCCAGCTGTGACGGGCGACCCCACCGGCCGCGAGGCCGTCGCCGCCGTCTGGCGGATCGAGTCGGCGCGGATCGTCGGCGCCCTCGCCCGCTACACCGGCGACTTCGCGCTGGCCGAGGACCTCGCGCAGGAGGCGCTGGCCGAGGCGCTCGTGACCTGGCCGCGCGACGGCGTCCCCCGCAACCCGTCGGGGTGGCTGCTCACCGTGGGGCGGCGGCGCGCGATCGACGCGTTCCGCCGCCGCTCCGCCCTCGACGAGCGGTACGCCGCCCTCGCCCACGACCTGGACGAGGGCGGCGCCGCCACCGGACGCCCGCCCGAGAAGGACGACGACGTGCTCTGGGACCCCGACCGGATCGACGACGACGTGCTCGCGCTCATGTTCGTCTCGTGCCACCCCGTCCTGTCGCGGGAGGCGCGGATCGCGCTGACGCTGCGCGTGGTCGGCGGCCTGACCAGCGACGAGATCGCCCGTGCCTTCCTCGTCCCGACCGCGACCGTCCAGGCCCGGATCACCCGCGCGAAGAAGACGCTCGGCGCGGCCCGGGTGCCGTTCGAGGCGCCGGCGGCCGGGCAGCGGGCCGAGCGCCTCCCCTCCGTCCTCAACGTCGTCTACCTGATCTTCACCGAGGGCTCGACGGCGAGTTCGGGCGGTGAGCTCATCCGGTTCGACCTCGCGGGCGAGGCGCGGCGGCTGGCCCGCGTCCTGGCCCGGCTGATGCCGGAGGAGCCGGAGGCGCACGGCCTGCTGGCGCTGCTGGAGCTGACCGCCGCGCGCTTCCCCGCCCGCACCGCCCCGGACGGCGAGCCGGTCCTGCTGGAGCACCAGGACCGCACCCGCTGGGACGGCGCCGCGATCCGCCGGGGACGCGCCGCCCTGTCCCGCGCCGAGAAGGCGGGCCGCGGCCTGGGCCCCTACGGCCTCCAGGCGGCGATCGCCGAGTGCCACGCCCTCGCCCCCTCGGTCGCCGAGACCGACTGGGACCGCATCGTCCTCCTCTACGAGGCGCTGGGCCGCCTGGCCCCGTCTCCCGTGGTCGACCTCAACAGGGCCGTGGCGGTTTCGATGGCGAACGGCCCTGCCGCCGCGCTCGCGATCGTCGACGACCTGGCGGCCTCAGGCGCCCTGGCGAACTCCCACCTGCTCCCCAGCGTCCGCGGCGAACTCCTCACCCGCCTGGGCCGCCCCGACGAAGCCCGCACCGAACTGGAACGAGCCGTCGAACTCGCGGCCAACGACCGCGAGCGCGCCCTCCTCCGGCACAAACTCGCCGCCCTCTCCTGAAGGGAGACCGGTCAGAAGAGGCCGGGCATGTAGGGGGCGCCGTTCGCGCGGACTCCGCGCGCCACGGCCGTCGCCCTCGCCTCACCCCGCGGATGCCCGGCCTGCCCGGCCCTGCGGAAGTACTGCTCGGCCCCGGCCATGTCGTCCTTGTGCTCGCAACGGACCCCGAGGTTGAACAGGGAGTCCGGGTCACCCGCAGCCGCGCCCTTCTCCCACCACTCGTCGGCCTCCTCCCGCCGGCCCTGGGAGTACAGGTGATTGGCGAGGGCACTGAGCGCACGGCCGTCGCCCTCCTCGGCGGCGCGCCGCAGCCATTCCTCGGACTCCTCCGCCTGCCCCATCTCCCCGAGCGCCAGACCGAGGTTGGTCATCGAACCGGCGCACCCTGCCTCGGCCGCGATGCGGAACTGCTCGGCGGCTCCCTGCACGTCACGACGGCGGATGAGCAGCAGCCCGAGATTGTGCCGAGCGTCGACCTCCCCCGCCTCGGCCGACGTGCGGTACCAGCTTTCCGCCTCCTCGTCCCGTCCCTGGCCCGAGCAGAGGATGCCGAGATTGAGCTGCCCGACGCGATCGCCCGCGTCGGCGGCCGCCCGCCACCACCGCTCGGCCTCGCCCTCGTCCCGCTCCACGACCAGGATGCCGAGCTTCAGCATGGCGTCGACATGCCCCGCCTCAGCAGCCACCCTGAACAGCCGCTCGGCCTCCCGCACCTGCCCCTGCTCCTGGAGCGACTTCGCCTCCAGGAACTCGGCCTCTCCACGTCCTGTCTCCATACCGTCCCCTCTCACGATCACCCAGATCCGATCATCCCGGCTCCAGAACGGTTCCCTCCGTCCGCCGGACGGGACGAGGCGAGGGCCGCCCGTTGGTCGGGCGGCCCTCGTTTCTGCGAGCGGGAGGTCAGGGGCGTTGGCCGGGCTCGTCCACGACGCCTGCGGTCAGGCGGACGGACTGGCTTTCGACGGCGCCCTTCAGGAAGCGCCCCCCGTCCGGCATGGTGTGGTCCCGGGCGACGGTGGTGCGGTGGCCCCGGTAGGCGTAGGTGGACGGGTCCAGGAGGATCTCGTCTTTCGCCCAGCCCTCGATGAGGAACGAGACCGAGACCGCCGTGTGCCCCGTCCCGTCCTTGGCCGTCCGGTCCACGATGACGCCGGGGATCTTCGCCATCGCGCGGTAGGCGGCGGCGGTCTGCGCCGGCGGCAGCACGCCGTTGTTCAGCAGCAGTGACCCGAGCAGCTGGAACGCGCCCCCGTTCGGGTCGGCCGGTGTCTTCTGCTTGCGGGCCCAGGCCAGCATCCCGTCCGGGTCGGTGGGCAGCTTGGAGACGGTGGCGTAGTCGATCGGCGGCGTCCCCCCGCCCGTGGCGGAGGTGACGAGCTTGCCGTGGTCGTACAGCGCCATGCGCTTGCCGTCCGCCCGGACCCAATTCCGATCGACCTGCGGCCTCAGCGGCGAACCGGGCTTGACGATCTGGCCGCGGCCAGGGACGCCGCTGCGCCGGTAACGGGTCTCGGTGTAGACCCACTGGCCGGGACGCGGCGCGGTGAACGGCTGCTTCAGCGCGAACGTCGCGGCGACGTTCAGCACCTGCTGCGCCTCCGTCGCCGCCACGGGCGCCGGGCGGTGCGTGCCGCCGCCGCTCGTGGCGACGGCGGTGCCGGCGATGAGCGCTCCGGCGACGCCTCCCGCGGCGACGAGGCGGAACGTCGTCCGGCGGGACGGGCCGGTGCGGCGGGCCGTGGACGCGGTGATCCGCTCGAAGGCGGCGCGTCCGGCCGGGTCGTGGGCGGCGCCCTCGAAGGCGCCGGGCGGGCAGGGATCGGCAGGGGCCATGATGCGGCGGACTTCGTGGAGGTCGTTCATACCTGGGGGCTCCTTTGCAGCGGGGCGGCGGGCGCGGGACGGTCGGCGGCGTCGATCTCGGCGAGGGCGGCGGTCAGGCGGCGCCGGGCGCGGTGCAGGCGCACGGAGAACGCCTTGACCGAGCAGCCCGCCGCGGTCGCCGCCGCCTTCGCGTCGAGGCCCTCCCAGCCGACGAGCTGGAGGACCTCCCGGTCGCGGTCGGACAGGCGGCCGAGCGCGGCGGCCATGCGGCCGCCCTCGGTCAGGCCGGACGCCACGTCGGCGGCGGGCGCCCGCGGGGCGTCGCCGCGCAGCCGGTCCCACAGCCGGGTGCGGCGCCGGCGGCCCCGCATCTCGTTGGCGAGGACGTTGCGGGCGACGTTCAGCAGCCACGGGAACGTGCGGTCCGGCGGGATGTCGCCGCGCCGCCGCCAGGCGACCAGGAACGTCTCCGCGGCGATGTCCCGGGCCGTCTCGTGGTCGATCCGCCGCGCCGCGTACCTGAGCACATCGTCGTAGTGCGCGTCCCACAACCGGGTGAATCCCCCGTCTGGATCGGGCACGCCGGCTCCCTTCTCTCGGGTCGGTGTCGCCCAGAGATGTCCGGCAGGGCCGCTTCGCTTACACCTGTGCGTCGCGGAGGCTCAGGATGTAGGTCGCGGTGAGGGCGACGGCGCGGTCTTCGTCCTGGGACAGGTCCGCGAGGGCGCGGGATGCCGTGGGGCCCGGGATGCCGGCCAGCGCCTGGGTCAGCCGTCGACGGGCGGACGAGTCGGCGGTGCCCTGGGAGAGGTGGTCGACGAGGCCGGCGGCGATCTGTTCCGCCAGCGCGGGACGGCTCGCCAGGGCGCTCAGGGCGTCGGCCGCGTCGACGTCGTTCGCCTCCTCGACGATCATGTCGATCAGCGTCGGGACGGCGTCCTCCCCTCCCCGGGTCCCGAGCGCGAGGGCCGCGTGCCTGCGGACCACGACGTCCGCGCTCGCGAGGGCGTCCCGCAGGAGTGCGGCCGCCCCGTCGCCCTGTATCTCGGCGATCGCCAGGACGGCCCGTCTCCGCACCTCGGCGGCCGGTGAGGCGAGGCCCTCCGCCAGCGGCGCCAACGCGCTGTCGCCCGATCGCGCCAGAGCCCATCGGAGGGCTCCGGCGACGTTCGTGTCCGTCTCGCTCAGGGCCGCCTCGACCAGTGCCTCCACCGGCACCTCTTCGACTGAGGACAGGGCCGCGCGCTGGCGCTTCCCGGCGCTTTCCGACCCCAGCGCCTGGAGGAGCGCGACGATCTGGAGGACGTCCTCCCAGCCGGCGGGTTCCGCGGCGTCGATCCGGCGGAGCCGCGTGAGCAGCTCCGTCTCGCGGGCGATGCGTTCCCGCGTCCGGTGGACGAGGCCGGCGACGAGCTCCGCGGGCGCGAAACCGGGGTCGTCGAGCGCGCGCCCGACCTCACGCAGCGACAGCCCCAGCGACCGCAGGCTCTCGATGTGGAAGATCCGCCGGATGTCGTCAGCGGAGTACTCGCGGTAGCCCGCGCCGGTACGGCCCGTCGGCCGCAGCAGGCCGAGCGACTCGTAGTGCCTGAGCATGCGGGCGCTGACCCCGGACCGCCGCGCCACGTCACCGATCAACACCGCCCGTCACTCCTCCTGCCCCTTCGCGCCGAGGACCATGATGCGCTTCGCCTCCTCGATCGCGAACTCGAACCCCGCGTCGGGGTCGCGGAGCAGCCGTTCCGTGGCGATCGCGTGCACGCGCACGCCCGGGTCGGGGTTCGCCCGAGCGGCGCGCAGCACCGGCAGGATCACCTCGCCGAGGGCGATCAGCGCGCGGCTGAGGCTCTGCCGCATCGCGCGGTCACCGCGCCCGAGCTGGGACGCCAGCACCGCCGCCAGCTCGGGCCGCTCGTCCTCGGGCGCGAGCACGACCGCCGCTCGCCAGGCGCTCCGCGCCACCTCGTCGTCGGCGCCGGTCAGGAGCTCCCGCGTGATCGCCGGCCACGCCCGCGGGTCCCCGACCTTGGACAGGGTGTGCAGGGCCTGGCTGCGGGCCTGCGCGTGCTCCGAGCCGAGTTCCTCGACGAGCCTCGGAACCGTCGTCGACGACGGGTGGCGGGTCAGCGCCCAGGTGAGCATGTCGCGCACGAAGAACTCCGGTTCGACCGCGCACCGTTCGAGGAGCTTGTCGACGAACGCCGGGTCCGGGGCCGTGCCGACCGCCATCGCCGCGCGCAGCCGCACCGACGCGTCGCCGTTCTCCAGCGCCCGGAAAGCCCGGACCGTATCCGGCATGGTCATCGTGACCACCTCCCTGGTCGCAGTGAAGAGCCTGTCACCGTGTCAAGGTCAAGCGCGTCCACGACCGGGCGGGGTGCCCTACGGTCTTCTTCACACGGCCCGCCGGTTTGAGCCGGGGGACGGTGTGAAATAACAGCATTTGATTACTCTCGGGGGGAACTCGTGCGCACGCTGTTGAACGTCCTCTGGCTGGTCCTGGCGGGCTTCTGGATGGCGATGGGCTACGTGGTCGCCGGGTTGATCTGCTGCATCCTCATCATCACCATCCCGTTCGGCATCGCCTCGTTCCGCATCGCGGGCTTCGCCCTGTGGCCGTTCGGCCGGACGACCGTCCCCCGGCGGGACGCGGGCGCGGGCTCGCTCATCGGGAACATCATCTGGATCGTCTTCGCGGGGTGGTGGCTGGCCCTCGGGCATCTCGTCACCGGCGTCCTGCTCTGCATCACGATCATCGGGATCCCGTTCGGCATCGCCAACTTCAAGCTGATCCCGATCTCGCTCACCCCGCTGGGCCAGGAGATCGTCCCGTCGGACCGCACCGCGACCTTCTGAACGACCCCCCTTCCGAGGGCTTCACGGGCCCGGGCGGGACGGTTACCCTCTAACTGGCGTCCACGCCGGTCGTACGTGCCTTGCTCTGGGAGAGTCCCCACGGGACTTGTTCGGCTCTTGCACCGGCTCCTCTGTGTCCCGCTCAGCTGAGGAGTCGTCCCCCCGTGAAGCCCAAGCACGCGCACTTCGAGCGCAGACCCTCCAGACGCGCGGCCGGAGCCGCGCTGGCCTCCGCCGCCGCGGCGGCCGTCCTGTCGTTCGGCACGCTGGTCGTGGTCTCCGCGCCCTCGTCGGCCCAGCCCGCGTCCGCGATCGCCTGCACGTATCCGGCCTGGGCGGAGGGCACCTCCTACAAGGTCGGCGACAAGGTCGTCTACACCGGCCGCGGCTACGAGGCGATCGTCGCCCACACCGCCTACCCGGGCGCGAACTGGAACCCCGCCTCCACCCCCACGCTGTGGCGCGAGCTGGGCACCTGCGACACGACGGGACCGCCCACGGACCCGCCCACCACGCCGCCCACGGACCCGCCGACCACCCCGCCGCCCGGCGGGAACGAGACCTGCGCGGTGAAGTCCAAGCCCGCCGGCAAGATCCTCCAGGGCTACTGGGAGAACTGGGACGGCGCGTCAAACGGCGTCCACCCGCCGTTCGGCTGGACGCCGATCGACAACCCGGTGATCAGGCAGCACGGCTACAACGTGATCAACGCGGCGTTCCCCGTCATCCGCTCGGACGGCACCGTCCTGTGGGAGGACGGCATGGACTCGACGGTCAAGGTCTCCACCCCCGCCCAGATGTGCGCGGCGAAGGCCGCGGGCGCGACGATCCTGATGTCGATCGGCGGCGCCGCCGCGGGCATCGACCTCAGCTCCAGCGCCGTCGCCGACCGGTTCGTCCAGACGGTCGTGCCGATCCTGAAGAAGTACAACTTCGACGGGATCGACATCGACATCGAGACGGGCCTGTCGGGCAGCGGGAACATCAACCAGCTGTCGGCGTCGCAGTCCAACCTGATCCGCATCATCGACGGCGTGCTCGGCCAGATGCCGTCCAACTTCGGGCTCACGATGGCCCCGGAGACCGCCTACGTGACCGGCGGAAGCGTCACCTACGGCTCGATCTGGGGCGCCTACCTGCCGATCGTCAAGAAGTACGCGGACAACGGCCGGCTGTGGTGGCTGAACATGCAGTACTACAACGGCAGCATGTACGGCTGCTCGGGCGACTCCTACTCCGCCGGGACGGTCGAGGGCTTCGTGAAGCAGACCGAGTGCCTGAACAACGGCCTCACCGTCCAGGGCACCACCATCAAGGTCCCGTACGACAAGCAGGCCCCGGGCCTTCCGGCGCAGCCGGGCGCGGGCGGCGGCTACATGTCGCCCGGCCTCGTCGGCCAGGCGTGGAACCACTTCAACGGCCAGCTGAAAGGCCTGATGACCTGGTCGATCAACTGGGACGGGTCGAAGAGCTGGACGTTCGGCGACAACGTCCGTGGCCTCCAGGGACGCTGACGGCGTGACCGCGGGGCGGGCCCGGCGGCGTCCGCCGGGCGCTTGCTGAGGACGATGACGCGGGTGCCGAGGAAAACGGCCTTGTCCACGCTGTGCGGGACGAACAGGACGGTCTTGCCG
>NZ_JBEZJP010000395.1:0-7840 GCF_040653175.1 Actinomadura sp. NPDC048032 | reverse complement strand
GCCCGGCTGAGCGGCCGGGCGCTGGGCCCGGTGGAGGCCGGCGACGTGCACGCGCCCGCGCACGCGGTGCGGCGCAGCGCCCTGCAGATCGCCCGCGACACCCGCGAGTGCTACAAGCTCGGCCTGGTGCTGCGCGGCTCGTGCGTGCTGCGGCAGAACGGCCGCCGGGCCGTGGTCGGCGCGGGGGACGTGGTGTTCTACGACCTGACCCGTCCCGTGGAGATCTCCTTCGACGCCCACCACATCTTCACCGTGGTGATCCCGCACAGCGCCGTGCCGCTGCCGCGGGAGCGCCTCGCCGCGTTCGGCGGCACCCTGCTCGGCGGGCGGGCCCGGACCGGGCGGCTCGTCTCGTCCTTCCTCGGCGCCCTGGCCGAGAGCGGCGCCGAGGAAGGCGAGCGCGGCGCCGCCCCGAACGGCGCCGGGCCCGCCACAAGTGGTGCCGCGGCGGGCGACCCGTTCGGCGGGGCGTCCGACGAGATCTACGCTCACCACCTCGGCGGGGCCCTCGTCGAGCTGGTCACCGGCGCGGCCAGCGAGTGGCTGGGCGCGCCCGCGTCCCCGTCGCCGGAGGGAGCGGAGATGCTGCGGGCGATCGAGGAGTGGATCGAGGCGCGCCTGCACGACCCGTCGCTGAGCCCCGCCGCGATCGCCGCCGCGCACCACATCTCCGTCCGCCAGCTCTACCGGGTGTTCGCGCCGACCGGGACGACCGTCGCCCGGTACGTCCGGACCCGCCGCCTGGAGCACTGCCGCCGCGAACTCGGCGACCCGTTCCTCGGCACGCAGCGGATCGGCGCGATCGCCAACCGCTGGGGCCTGCCGGACGCCGCCGCCTTCAGCCGCGCGTTCCGCGCCGCCTACGGCCAGACCCCCAGCGACTACCGCGCCCGCACGACGGGCATCCGGCGGGACCCCTGACACGCCCCGATCCCGGCCGGCGCGCTTCGCCTCCCCGAATCCCGGGAAGGCGAAGAGAAGGACCTGGACGCGACGGAGGACGCGAGGGGGACGTCGCCATGCGAGGCCGGGAAGGGCGCGCCGCGGCAGACGTGCGCGGAGCCGCGCTGCCGCTGGAGTACGCGGAGGATCTGGACCCGCTCCTCGACCGCATCGGGGACGCCCGGTGCGTGCTGATCGGGGAGGCCAGCCACGGGACCCACGAGTACTACGCGTGGCGGGCCGCGCTGACCAGGCGGCTGATCGCCGAGCGCGGGTTCGGGTTCGTCGCCGTCGAGGGCGACTGGCCCGACTGCCGCCGGGTCGACCGCTGCGTGACGCTCGCGCCGGGGGCGCACCAGGATCCGAGGGCCGCCCTGAACGCCTACGAGCGCTGGCCGACGTGGATGTGGGCCAACGAGGAGACCGTCCGGTTCTGCCGGTGGCTGCGCGACCGCAACGCGGGCCTTCCGCCGGCCGAGCGGGCCGGCTTCCACGGCCTGGACGTCTACAGCCTCTGGGACTCGCTGCGGGCGGTCGTCGACTACCTGGCGGCGCACCGCCCCGAGTACCTGGACACGGCGCTGGAGGCGTACCGCTGCTTCGAGCCGCACGGCCACGACCCCCGCTCCTACGGGTGGAACGCCGCCCTGGTCCCGGGAGGCTGCGCGGCGGAGGTGCTGGAACTGCTGGCCGCGCTGCGCCGCCCGGCGCTGCCGGGGGAGGCCGGCGACCCGGAGGAGGAGTTCGACGCCCGGCAGAACGCCGAGGTGGCGGCGGGCGCCGAGCACTACTACCGCACCATGCTGGGCGGCGGGCCGGAGTCGTGGAACGTCCGGGACGTCCACATGGCCGACACGCTGGACCGGCTGATGGACTTCCACGGCGCCAAGGCCGTCGTGTGGGCGCACAACACCCATGTGGGCGACGCGCGGGCGACCGACATGGCGGGCGCCGGGATGGTCAACCTCGGCCAGCTCGCCAGGGAGCGGCACGGAGCCGACGGCGTCGTGCTGGTCGGCTTCGCGGCCGGCCCCGGCGAGGTCGTCGCGGCGCCGGCCTGGGGCGCCCCGATGGAGGTCATGCACGTCCCGCCGCCGGCGCACGGCTCGCTGGAGCAGGTGCTGGCGGAGTCGGAGCTGCACCGGGCGATGTTCATCGTGCCTCCGGAGCGGGAGAAGCCCGACTTCTTCACCGGCATGCTCGGGCACCGCGCGATCGGCGTCGTGTACGACCCGGACCGGGATTCGCGCCACTACGTCCCGACACGGCTTGCCGATCGCTACGACGCGCTGGGCTGGTTCCGCGCCACCTCGGCGCTCCAGCCGCTGCACCTGGAGGCGGCGCGCCGTGGTGAACTGGAGACGATGCCGACCGGTGTCTAGCAGTCAGGCAGTCTGAGGAGCCGCGCCATGTCCCTGACCATGCAGCCGGGCCCGCTCGCCGGTTCGCCCGGCGACGAGGTCAACTTCACGATCGACGGACCGGCGCACCGGTTGTTCATGCACGACTTCCCGCGCCGGGTCCGCGCCCGCTTCGCGGGGGAGACGGTGCTGGACACCGAGCGAGGGAAGCTGCTCCACGAGACGGGGCTGCTGCCCGTCCTGTACGTCCCCGAGGAGGACGTGCGCACCGACCTGCTGGAGAAGACCGTCCACACGACGCACTGCCCGTTCAAGGGCGACGCCGCGTACTGGACGGTGCGGGTGGGCGACCGGGCGGCCGAGAACGCGGTGTGGGGGTATCCGGACCCGAAGCCGGAGGCGGCGTGGCTGCGCGGGCACAGGGCCTTCTACTGGAACCGGATGGACGCCTGGTTCGACGAGGACGAGGAGGTCCACGGCCACCTGCGCGACCCGTACCACCGGGTCGACGCCCGCGCCACGTCCCGGCGCGTGCGGGTGCTGCTCGGCGACGAGGTCGTCGCCGAGACCGGGCGGGCGAAGCTGCTGTCGGAGACCGGGTTGCCCAACCGCTACTACATCCCGGCCGAGGACGTCCGCCGCGGCCTGCTGACCCGCAGCGAGAAGCGGACGTTCTGTCCCTACAAGGGCGAGGCCGCGTACTGGTCGCTGGCCGGCGCCGAGGACGCCGCCTGGTCGTACGAGGAGCCCCTGGAGGACGCCGCGAAGATCGGCGGGTACCTGTCCTTCGACCACGAGGCCCTGACGATCGAGACGCGGCCGTCTCCGGCCGCCTGACGCCCGCCCGGGGCCGGGGACGCCGTATTGCGCTCGCGGAGCGGCGGCCTCCTGCCGCATGATTTCGGCATGGTAGATACCTCCCTTTATGCGGCGTTCGTTGTCGCCGCGTTCGCGCTCTGCGTCACCGCCGGCCCCGACATGATGTTCATCGTCGCGATGGGCGGGCGCGGCGGCCCGGTCACGGGCCTCATGGCGGCGGCGGGCGTCGCCACCGGCGCCCTGACGCACGCCGTCGCCGCGACGCTCGGCCTCTCCGCCCTGTTCACCGCGCTGCCGGCGCTGTACCACGTGCTGCGCTGGGCGGGCGCCGCCTACCTTCTCTTCCTCGCCGTCAGGTCGTTCCGGGACCGCGGCGAGCCGGGGGAGGAGGGTGCGGCCCCGGTCGGCCCGGGACGGCTCCGCGCGTTCTGGCAGGGCGTCGTCACGAACCTGCTGAACCCCAAGGTGATCCTCTTCAACATCGCCTTCCTGCCGCAGTTCGTGAACCCCTCCGTGGGGCATCCGATGGTGCAACTGCTCGTCCTCGGCGTCACGCTCGTCCTGCTCGGCCTCGTCGTGGACGCCTGCGTCGGCCTCCTCTCCGGCCGCCTCGCGAACCTCCTGCGGCGCAGCCGCCGCGTCGCCCGCGGCCTGAACATCTTCAGCGGAACCGTCTTCACGGGGCTCGCCGTGCGCCTCATGGCCGTCCCCAAGTGAGGGCCTGCGGGTTTACAGTTCTGGTAACCCTGAGCAAAGGAGGCGGCTGTTGGTTCCGTACGCGGCGTCCTCTCCGCCTTCCGCGTTCTGGTCGGCGCTCGAACCCGCGCAGCGGACCGCGCTGCGCGACGCCGCGCGTCCCCGCACGTTCCCGGTCAAGGCGCCGCTGGTGTACCAGGGCGACGAGTCCGACCATGTGATCATCATCGAGCGGGGCTGGGCGAAGGTGACGTCCGCGACCGAGGACGGCCACGACGTGGTGCTGGCCGTCCGCGGCCCCGGCGACCTGCTCGCCGAGAGCGCGGTGCTCGGTGGGCGGCCGCGCGCCGCGACCGTCACCGCGCTGTCCCCGATCCGCGCCCTGGTCGTGCCCGCGGCCCGCTTCACCGGGTTCCTGGACGCGCACCCGGACGTGTGGATGCTCGTCACCGGCACCTTCGTCCAGCGCATGGACGACTCCGACCGGCGGCTGACCGCCCACATCACGAGCCGGGGCCCGGAGCGCCTGGCGGCCCTGCTCGCCGAGCTGGCGGAGCGCTCGGCCCAGCACGCCCCGCCCGCGCCCGACGGCTCGATCGAGATCGGGCCGCCGCTGTCGCAGGAGGAGCTCGGCAGCTGGATGGACGCCTCCCGGGAGACCGTCGCCCGCGCGCTCAGCGGGCTGCGCCGCGAGGGCCTGATCCGCACCGGCTGGCGCAGGATCACCGTGGTGGACCTGGCCCGCCTCCGCGCGTTCGCCAAGGAGCAGGACTGACGGACCGCCCGTCCTCCCGCCCTAGGATTCCGGGCATGAGCGGCGACGGCTACCACCACGGCAACCTGAGGCGGGCCGTGCTCGACGCCGCGATCGAGGCGATCGCGGAGGCGGGCCCGGCCACGTGGAGCCTGCGCGAGCTGGCGCGCCGCGCCGGGGTGTCGCACGCCGCGCCCGCGCACCACTTCGGCGACAAGACCGGCGTGCTGACGGCCGTCGCCGCCGAGGGGTACGCGCTGTTCGCCGACGCCCTGGAGGCCGCCGGGAACGACCTGCACGGCGTCGGGCTCGCCTACGTGCGGTTCGCCGTCGAGCACCGGGTCCACTTCGAGGTCATGTTCGCGCCCGCCCTCTACCGCCCGGACGACCCGGAGGTGGCCGCCGCGCGCGACCGCGCCGGGCGCGTGCTCGCCGAGGGCGTCCGCGGCGCCGTGCCCGGCCGCCCCGCGGAGGACCGGACGGCCGGGATCGCCGCCTGGTCGATCGTGCACGGTTTCGCCCACCTGTGGCTGAGCGGCGCCCTGCGCGACCTCGGCGACGACCCCGTGCGGGCCGCCGGCCCGGTCATCCGCCTCCTGTTCGAGCGCCCCGGGTCACCGTGACGCGACCTCCTCCTCGATCGCCGGCCGCTCGCCGTCCGCTTCGACCGGGGCGCGTTCGGGGACGACGGCAAGGTCGGCGCGGAAGCGGCGGTTGAGGGCGGCGCGCACGCGCCCTCGGGCGGTGCGGCCGCGGGGGCTTTCGACGTCGTCGACGGGCGGCGGGACGTCCAGGTCGGCGGCGGGCGCGGGGCGCGGATCGGTGATCGCGGCGATCGCCTCGTCCGGGAGCGGGCGCTCGACCTCGCTGAACCCCCCGTCCGGCGACTGGCGGACGATGCCGGTCTCCAGCCCGTGGTGGGCCAGGCCGAGGTCGCGGCGCTGCAGGCCGACGCAGAGCCGGTAGGTGACGGCGTAGGCGAGCACCGGTCCGAGGACGATGAGGAACCGGAAGAACCACGTCGTCCAGAACAGCGGGACGTCGAACTTGTCGGAGAGGACGTCGTTGCCGCCCGCGAGCCACAGCCCCCCGTAGAAGACCACGCCGCCGACGCCGATGCCGGTGCGGGCCGGGACGTCGCGCGGCCGGTCCAGCAGGTGGTGGATCTGCGAGTCGCCGGTCACCCAGCGTTCCAGGAACGGGTAGACGGCCAGCCCGGTGAACAGCAGCCCGGGCACCACGAGGGCGGGGACGACCACGCTCATCGCGACGGTGTGGCCCCACACGTTGATCTCCCAGGACGGCATGACCCGCAGCGCGCCCTCCAGCCAGCCCATGTACCAGTCGGGCTGCGACCCGGAACTGATCGCGCCGGGGTCGTAGGGCCCGAACAGCCAGATCGGGTTGATCTGGAAGAACGCGGCCAGCAGCGTCGTCACGCCCAGCACCCACAGGAAGAACGCCGTGGTCTTGGCGATGAAGACGGGGAAGAACGGGTAGCCGCGGACGGTCGTGTTCGAGCTGCCCTTGCCCGGGAACTGCGTGTGCGTCTGCCGCCAGGTCAGCACGACGGCGTGCAGCGGGATCAGCGCCGCCAGGATGCCGGGGATCAGCAGCACGTGGATGACGTACAGGCGCGGGATGATGTCGGTGCCCGGGTACTCGCCGCCGAACAGGAACATCACCGCGTACGAGCCCACCAGCGGGATCGACGCGAGCACGCCCTCCAGGATGCGCAGGCCCGTCCCGGAGAGCAGGTCGTCCGGCAGGGAGTAGCCGAACAGGCCGTTCAGCATCACGAGCATGAACATGGCGATGCCGATCAGCCAGTTCAGCTCGCGGGGCTTGCGGAACGCTCCGCTGAAGAAGTTGCGGAGCATGTGCACGAGGATCGCGCCCATGAAGATGAGCGTGGACCAGTGGTGGATCTGCCGGACGAGCAGCCCGCCCCGCACGTCGAAGCTGATCTTGAGGGCGGAGGCGTACGCCTCGCTCATCTCGACGCCCTTCAGCTTCGTGTACGAGCCGTTGTAGACGACCTCGTGCATGCTCGGCTTGAAGAACAGCGTCAGGTACACCCCGGTCAGCAGAATGATCACGAAGGAGTACATCGCGATCTCGCCGAGCAGGAAGGTCCACTGGTCCGGGAACGCCTTGCGCAGCGCCTTGCGCGCGAATCCGGTGGTGCCGAACCGCTCGTCGAGCGCCCTCGTCGTGACGTCCAGTGCCCTGGGCGGCCTCCGCGTGCCGGCCCGCGCCCCGCCGGGCGCCCTCGTTCCCGCCATCGTCCGCATCCCTCCGTCGCGCTGTGGCAGTCGCGCTTCTGGGCATGAGACCGACGCAGACACCGCGAATGTGACATGTCGGAATGTGGACCGCGTCACATGGCGCGGTCCACCGTGCGGGGTCCCGGCGGGACGGGACCGGCGGGCGGGATCAGCGCGCCCGGACGGCGAGGCCGCCGCGGCGCAGGTAGCGCGGACGCCAGCGCGCCCGGTAGCAGAGCCGGATCGGCGGAGGGAGCAGCCCCAGCACGGCGCGGCGGGTGCCGTCCGGGGCACCGTCGAGCAGCCAGGGCAGGAACACTCCGAGCCCGCGCAGCCCCAGCTCGCGGCGGAGCTCCACGTCGAAGGTGCCCCATTCGAACGGGGTGAGGGTCTCCTGGATGAGGGGCAGGACGTTGGACTCCTTGAAGTCCAGCAGCGCGTCCACCGAGGCCCGCATATCGCGCGCGTACGCGGCGAACGCGTCGCGGTCGCGGTGCTCCAGCGCGGCCTCCACGCCGTCGATCGGCGGGACGGCCTTCAGGGCCAGCGACGCCATGGCGTCGAGGACCACGCCGACCCGCCCGGGCCCGTCGGCGTCCTTGGCGTACATGACGGTCCAGAGGGCGTTCTTCTCGGCGCGGTCCTGGAGGCTCCAGTGGGCGGTGAACAGGGCCCAGCGGTCCGCCGCCTCGGCCCATCCGAAGGCGGTGCCGGGCCGGCCCGCCGTCTCCAACCGGGCGGCGTCGCGGCGGAAGGCGCCGTAGGCGGCGTACAGCATCGTCAGGTCGAATCTCCTCGCCACGCTGTCCATGCCGCCTCCCAAGCTCTCCGCGCCCGTGCCGCTCACAGAGAAGATGGACCGGACGCGTCCGAATGTGACGCGATGCGGAGCCCGACTTTCTGTGATCTGCCCCACGGGCGTCGGGATATGCGGAGGACGGGGCGGCGCACACCGCGGAGGCGGCCGGGATCACCAGCGCGCCGCACTGCGGTCGGAAGCC
>NZ_JBEZJP010000394.1:0-7851 GCF_040653175.1 Actinomadura sp. NPDC048032 | reverse complement strand
GTTCGCGCGGCCGCACCGGGCCCCCGCGCGATACGGGATCGTCGCGCGGCGGGTTCCGGCGGCGGACGGGGCCAGGCTTTAGAGTCTCCGTGTAGCGGTCCCCACACTGGAGACGACGGTGATGACGAACCCACCGGACCCTGGCAACCCTCCGCGTCCGCAGGCGCCCGGCGGTCCCGGCGGGCCCTACGGTCCACCGCCCGGCGGGCCCGCCGGGCCCGGCGGCCCATTCCCCGGCCCCGTCCCCGGCCCCCGCCCGCCCGGCCCGGCCTCCGGGTACCCGGAGCCGCCGCGGGGATGGGCGCCCCCGCCCGGCGAGCCGAGGGGCGGGAACGTGTTCGGAGGGCTGTTCGACCTCAACTTCGACACCATGATCACCACGCGGGTGGTGAAGATCCTCTACGTGCTCGCGCTGATCCCGATCACCCTGTTCGCGCTGCTGATGGCGGTGTACGGGATCGCGTGGCTCGACGACAGCGCGGCGTTCGGCCTCATGCTGCTCCTCGGGTCCCCGTTCGCGTGGCTCTTCCAGGTGTTCGCGACCCGGATCGCCCTGGAGTTCGTCATCAACCAGTTCAAGATCAGCGAGTATCTTCGGGCCATCAAGGACAAGGGCTAGACGGGACGGCTGTGGGCGAGTTCGATGGCGCCCCGCCACGCGACACCCGGCGCGACGCCGGGACGACGCGGCGGGACGCGGAGGTGCCCGGGCCGCGCCCGGCGTCGTCGACCCGGCGGGAGGGGCACGGTCCCGGGGATCCGCTGATGCGGCTGCCGGCCGTGCTCGGCGAGCGGTACGCGACGGTCGCCGAGCTGCCCGTGCAGGGCGCCGAGTCCGACCTGCTCCTGGTGCGCGACGCCGACGGCGCCGAGTTCGTGGTGAAGATCTTCCGCCGCGGGTACCGCGCCGACCGGGAGGTGTGGGCGAAGCTGCCCGCGCTGGACGCGCCGAACGTCCTGCGCATCCTGGAGACGGGGCACGCCGACGGGCGCGACTACGAGATCGCCGCGTACGCGCCGGACGGCAACCTGCGGGCGCTGATGGACGAGGGGCCTCTCCCGGAGGACACGGTGGCCGAGGTCGCCGCCCAGCTCGCCGCCGGTCTGGAGGCGCTGCACCGGGCCGGCATCGTCCACCGGGACCTCAAGCCCGAGAACGTCCTGGTGCTGGGCGGGGAGCCGCTGCGGCTCGCCATCGCCGACTTCGGGCTGAGCCGGGTCCTCGACCAGAGCGTGGTGTTCGCCTCGTCGTCGCGGACTCTGGCCTACGCCGCTCCGGAGTCCCTGTCCGGCCAGGTGTCGCCGGCGCGCGACTGGTGGTCGCTCGGCATGATCGTCCGGGAGCTGGCGACGGGGCGGCCGCCGTTCCAGGGGCTGAGCGAGACCGTCGTGGTCGACCATCTCGCGACGCGGCCGGTCAGCGCGGACGACGTCTCCGACCCCCGGCTGCGGCTGCTGTGCCAGGGGCTGCTGACCCGCGACCCGCGCGCGCGATGGACGGGCGAGCAGGTACGGGAGTGGCTGGACGGCGGTTCGCCGCGGGTCGCGGAGGAGAGCGTCCCGGCGGGCGCCGGGCTGCCGTTCAGGGGCCGCCGCTACACCGGCAGGAGCGAGCTGGCCCGCGCGCTCGTCGAGAACTGGGACCACGCCGCCCAGTACTTCTTCGGCCGGGGAGAGACCGGCGAGGCGTGGCGGAGCCTGCGGGAGTGGCTCGCGGAGGTGCCCGACGACGGCCGCATCGCGCTCGTCGACGGCCACCTCATGACGACGCTGCCGCCCGACGTCAAGCTCCTGCACCTCGTGCGGTGGCTGGATCCGGCGATGCCCCCGCACTACCTCGGCCGCCGGATCACCGCCGCCGACCTGCCCGGGCTGGCGGGCCTGGCCGCCGACCGGCGCCATCCCGACCACCGCACCGCCTGCCTCATCGGGCGGGCGCTGTGGGAGCACCGCCTGCTGCCCGTCCTCGCCGGCTTCGCGGGCGGCGAGGAACTGGCCCGGGTCGACGACCAGTGGCGCGCGCACGTGTCGGCATGGAACGACCTGGTGCGCTGGCTGCGCGAGCAGGCCTCCGCGCCGCCTGGCCTCGCCGGCCGGCTGCCCGACGCCGGCGCGGAGGAGCCGCCCGCCGTGCTGCTCGCCCTGCTCGCGCTGGCGGCGCGTCCCGGCGAGACCGGGCGGCTGATCGCCAAGGGCGCGGCACGGGCCCGCGAGCCGGTCTCCGAACCGGTGCCGTGGTTCACCTGGATGGTGGACGGTGCCGGCGACGATCCGCTGCGGCTGCTCGCCGTGGCCCGCGCCGCACCCGAGGCCGTGGCCGAGAGCGAGTCGCGGACGCGCGAGCGGCACGCCGCCGAGCAGCGCGACGAGGCGCTGCGCACGCACTGGGCCGAACGCGAACGGCAGCGGCTCGCCGGCCGCGGCGCCGCGATGGCGAAGGCGGTCGCGCTGACGTCGCCGCTGCTGCTGTTCTGGCTCCTGGGCAGCTGGATGATCGGCTCGCTGTTCGGCGGCGGCGGCAACGACGACGGCACGACATCGGTCGGCCTGCACAGTTCCTCTTCGGGCGTCTCCTTCGGCGTTCTGGCCGTCGTGTCCGTGCTCGCCTGGGCGGTGCAGTGCGGCAGCGAGGTCGTCGCAGCGCGCGCACAGGGCGCGGACTACCTCCCCCACGGGCCCTGGGCGATGCTCTCGGGCATTCTCGGCGCGGGCGGCCGCGGGCTGTCGACGGCGTCCCAGACGATGTCGGGCGCCGCGCGGCAGACCGGGCGGCGCGGCTGCGGATGCGTGCTCGCCGCCGCGACGGTGCCGCTGCTCCTCTTCCTCCTCCTGCTCGCGGCGGTGACGTCCATCGCGAGCCTGCTGTGGGTCCTCGTCCTCATCGCCGTCCCCGCCGCGCACGCCGTCGCGGCCGGGGTGCGGCTGCACCACTGGCGGCAGGCACGGACGATCGGAGGGACCCCATGAGCAGCGGGATCGACGCGGACATCGCGCTGGACGCGGCGGTGGTGCTCAGCCTCGGCATGACCCGCCTGCTCGGGCACGGCGCGGGCCTGGCCGGACGCGGCGCGGAGGCGCTGGCCGCGCTCGCCGCCGGGCGCGCCGAGGCGCGTGCCGCGGCGCTCGCCGAGGTCCGCACGCACGAGCGGGCGCTGCGCGAGACGGTGGAGCGCAACGCGCGCATCGCCGCGCTCGCCGAGACCCGCGCGAAGATCGGTGCGGAGGTGCCGCTGCCCGGCCGGCTCGACCCGGCCGAGCGGTCCGCCGCCGAGCTGACCGCCTGGTGCGCGGCGACCGACCCCGTCCTGGACGAGGCCGAGCGGCGCCTCTCCGAGCATCTCGCCGCCCAGGTCGGCGCGCAGATCTTCGACGTCCCCGCCGAGGGGCTGGCGGCCGGCGTGCGGGACGGTTCGCCGCCGCCGCGGGCCTCCGACGTGCGCGAGCACCTCGAACGGATCATGGTGCGGCTGCTGCCCGACGCCGGGGAGGCGGAGCGGCGGGCGGTCGCAGAGGCGGCCCGGCTGCTGGCCGGCGCGGCGACGCCGGCCGACGCGGAGGGCGTGCTGCAGGAGGTGCGGCTGCGGATCCAGGAGGCCAACCGCCGCACCCGGGAGCGGCGGGACGAGGAGCGGCGGCTGGCGGCCGAGCGCGACGCCGCCGAGCAGGCCGAGGCCGAGCGCCGGTACGTCCTCGACTCGATCACGGCCGCGTTCGAGGACATGGGGTACGAGGTCCAGGCCGGGTTCGAGACGCTGACGGCCGAGGACGGCACCGTGACGCTGACCAAGGGCGCCTGGCCCGACCACAGCGTCCGGATGCGCGTGGACGACGCCGCGCACGTGCGCGCCTCGATGGTGCGCGAGCGGCCCGCCGAGAGCGAGGACGACCGCCGGGTGGACGTCGAGCGGGAACGGGAGTGGTGCGAGGCGTTCGAGGCGGCGCGCGAGCGCCTGGCCGGCGAGGGGATCCGCTCGGACGTGGCGTGGCGGCTGGAGCCCGGAGTGCGTGAGCTGCCCGTTTCGGCGGAGGCACGGCAGACTAGGGGCCGTGCCGCCCAACGCGAACGCTCCCGCGAGCGTCACAAGTGAGGTGTGCAGGGGGCGCTCGGACGGAGTGGAGTGACTAGATGAGCATTGATTCGCCGACCCTCGGGGGCCGGCTGCTGGGTTGGCCGCCGTTCATCCGGGAGCTGGACGCGACCCTCTCGGTGCACTCCCAGTACGTCCTGTCGGGCAACCTGCACGACAGCTTCCTGGCTCCCTCGTCGGACGGCGGCCCGGCGGTGCTGCTGCCCCTGCGGGCGCTGCTGTGGGAGACGCTGCGCTCCAGCGGCGCGGCCTTCATGGCCGTCTACGACCCGGTGGACGGGCTGCAGATCGTCCCCGGTCCGAACGAGCCGTCCGGGGACGAGGCCGCGGCGGCGGCGGAGTCGCTGCTCGGCAAGGTCAAGGCGGACGAGAAGCCCTCGCTGGAGGGGCTGACGCGGCACCTGGCCGCGGTCGCCCGGCCGCAGGAGAACGTCCGCGCCGCCTTCGTGATCGACTCGGCGTCGCGCATCGCCCGGACCCCGACCGACCTGGAGCCGGCCGAGCGCGACTTCTTCCGGTTCTGCGCGAAGCTGTCGCGCAGCGCGCGCCCCGTCCGGGTGACGGGGGCGCGGCCGAAGCCGCTCTACAACCCGGTCGTCTGGCTGGTGGAGCGGCCGGGCGACCTGCCGCCGTGGCTGACGGCCGACAACGAGAACATCCGCGAGATCACGATCCCGCGCCCGCACCTCGGCGACCGGCAGGAGACGGCGCGGCTGCTGGCCCGCGCGTTCGGGGTGAGCGACGTCGGGTCGGACGAGGTGGCGGCCGCGGCGTGCGACGCGTTCGCCGAGCAGGCCGACGGGCTGACCCTCCAGTCGATGATCGAGGTGACCCGGCTGGCGAAGGAGCGCAACGTCGACCTCGCCGACCTGCCGGACGCGGTCCGCACCTACAAGCTGGGCGTGCTCGACAACCCGTGGAGCCGCGGGCACCTGCGGCGCCGGGTGCTGGAGGGCGAGAAGCGCGTCCCCGAGCGGGTGATCGGGCAGCCGCAGGCGGTCACGAAGACGCTGGACATCCTCAAGCGGGCGGTGCTCGGGCTGTCGGGCGCGCAGGCGACCAGGTCGGGCAGCCGGCCGCGCGGGGTGCTGTTCTTCGCGGGCCCGACCGGCACCGGCAAGACGGAGCTGGCCAAGGCCATCACCGAGCTGGTCTTCGGCGACGAGTCGGCCTACCTGCGCTTCGACATGAGCGAGTTCTCCGGCGAGGGCTCCGGCGACCGGCTGATCGGGTCGCCGCCCGGGTACGTGGGACACGAGGCCGGCGGCGAGCTCACCAACGCCGTCCGGGAGGACCCGTTCCGGGTGATCCTCTTCGACGAGATCGAGAAGGCGCACCCGCGGATCCTGGACAAGTTCCTGCAGATCCTGGAGGACGGGCGGCTCACCGACGGGCGCGGCAACACCGTCCACTTCTCCGAGTCGATCCTCATCTTCACCTCCAACCTCGGGATGTTCGTGCCGGGACGCGACCTCACGACCCGCGACGGGGCCGCGTACGGGGCCCCTGACCGTGTGCAGAACATCACACCCGGGATGTCCTACGAGCAGGTCGAGCAGCGCATCAAGGGCGCCGTCGCCGACCACTTCACGACGGTGCTGAACCGGCCGGAGCTGCTGAACCGGTTCGGCGACAACATCGTGGTGTTCGACTTCATCTCCGGCGAGGCCGCGCACAAGATCTTCGACCTGCAGTTCGCGAACATCTGCCGGCGGGTCACCGAGGAGCACCGGCTCGTCCTCGCCGTGAAGGGGGACGCGCTCCAGACGCTCCGCGAGTGGTGCACGGAGGAGCTCGCCAAGGGCGGGCGCGGCATCGGCATGGCGCTGGAGTCCCACTTCGTCAACCCGCTGGCGCGCGCGCTCTTCGACCGGGAGCTCGTCCCGGACGAGAAGGTCACCGTCACGGGGATCCGGCGCGAGGGCAGCATCGTGCACCTGGACCTCCAGTGAGCGCGGGCCGTCCCCCGGCGGCCGGAGACGGCGCCGGCGAGACGCTCCTGCTCGCCAAGGCGCACTACCCGGTGACCACACTCGGCCCGGGGACGCGGGCGGGCATCTGGACGCAGGGCTGCACGCTGCACTGCAACGGGTGCCTCTCCCGCGACACGTGGGACGCCGACCCGGGCCGGGCCATCCCCGTCGAAGCGGTCCTAGGATGGCTCGCGTCCCTTCCCGAACCGGTCGACGGGGTGACCATCTCGGGCGGCGAACCGTTCCAGCAGCCGGCCGCGCTGGCGGCCCTGGTGCGGGGGATCCGCGCGTGGCGGGAGACCCGCGACCGTGAGACGATTGCGTTGGACATATTGGTTTACAGCGGATATGTCTACTCTCGACTCTCGCGCGCCGCTGTGACGCGCGAGATCGTCGACATGTGTGACGCCGTGGTCACCGGGCCGTACGTCGACCGGCTCAACCCTGGGGGGCGACACCCCGCGGACGGCTCCCTACTCTGGAGGGGGTCGGCCAACCAGCGTGTCGTGCCGGTGTCCCCCCTGGGACGCGAGCGGTACGGGGCAGTGGCCGGCGTCGGTGACACTGAAGCGATCGGTGACACTGAAGGAAGAGGGCCCCGAGTACAGGTGTCCGTGGACGAAGGGCCGGAGGGAAAGCGGGTGTACTACATCGGGATCCCGCGAAGAGGTGACATGGAGCACCTCACGTCGAGGCTCGACCGCGCCGGGGTGCGCTCGGGGGATGTGTCATGGCGACCTTGAACTGTCCGGTCTGCGACGAGCCGTTCCAGCCGGGCGATCTGCTCTGCATGAGCTGCGGGGCCAACCTGGCGCGCGCCGGTGGCGGCGCTCACCAGCAGGGCCCGGGCGGGTACGAACCGCAGCGGATACCCCCGCCGCCAGGGCCGCAGCAGGGGGGCCAGCAGTACGGCGCCCCGCAGCCCGGCCCGGCCGACCACCAGTACGGGCAGCCTCAGCACGGTCAGGGCCAGCACGGCCAGCCGCAGCATGGGCAGCCGCAGTACGGCCAGCCTCAGCACGGGCAGCAGCAGTACGGGCAGCCGCAACAGCAGCAGCCCCCCGCCGACCCGTGGGGCGCGCCGCAGCAGCCCCAGGACCAGTGGGGCGCGCCGCAGCCGCAGCCGCAGTCTCAGGACCAGTACCAGCCGCAGCAGCAGTACGGCGCCCCGCAGGACCAGTACGGCGCGCCGCAGCCCGGCCCGGCCGACCACCAGTACGGGCAGCCTCAGCACGGGCAGCCCCAGTACGGCCAGCCGCAGCACGGGGGTCAGCCGCAGCACGGGGGTCAGCCGCAGCACGGAGGCCCGTCGCCGCAGCTGCCGCACGGCCGCGAGGCGACGCTGCTGCCGCACGAGCACAACCAGGGTCAGCAGCGGTCGGCCGCGCCCGACAGCACGGCGTTCATGTGCCCGTACTGCGAGGCGGTGCTGAGCAACCCGGGCGCCGCGCAGTGCGACTCGTGCCTGCGCCCGCTGCCGCAGAAGGGCACGCCCGTCCTGCGCGTCCAGTTCCCCACGGGCGAGCTCAAGGTCTCGGTCGGCCAGCACCTGGTGCTCGGCCGGGACGCGGGCCAGTCGCCGGTGGCGGCCACGTTCACGCAGTACGACAACGTGTCGCGGCGCCACTCGACGGTGTGGCTCGACCCGTCCGGGACGGCCTGGGTGCGCGACGAGGGCTCCACCAACGGGACGTTCGTCAACGGCGAGCGGCTCCCCCGCGGCGTGGACGCCCCGCTCCGCGACGGCGACCAGCTCCGCCTGGCCGCCGACGTCACGGGCACCGTCCAGC
>NZ_JBEZJP010000393.1:0-7889 GCF_040653175.1 Actinomadura sp. NPDC048032 | reverse complement strand
GCGGTGGCCCCACCCACTCCCGGCAGTGCGGCGCACAGCCCTGCCAGCGGTGCGGGGGGTCGTCCCCCCGCGGGAAGCGCGGCCGGGCGTGGACGTCGTGGGGGGCCTGCTGCTGGCCCTCGGGCTCGGGCTGCTGGTCGCCGCCGTCTACAACCCCGAACCGCAGGAGGCGGCCCTGCCTCCGTGGGGCCTGCCGGCGCTGGGCGCGGGCGCCGCCGTGCTGGCGGTGTTCGTGCTGTGGGAGATCAGGTCCCGGACGCGGCTGCTCGACCTGTCGGGCGTGCGGCGGGGGCCGCTGCTGGCGACGCTCGGCGTGAGCCTGCTGTCGGGCGCGGCGCTGATGGTGACGCTCGTGGACGTCGTGCTGGTCGCGCAGACCGTCCTGCACAAGGACGCGACGGACGGCGCGCTGCTGCTCACGCGGTTCCTCGTGGCGCTGCCCGTCGCGGCGGTGGCCGGGGGTCTGGTCGCCCGGCGGGTGGGGGAGCGGTGGCCGATGGTCGTGGGGATGGCGGTCTCCGCCGGCGGCTACCTGCTGATCGCCGGCTGGCCGGCCGATCTGGCGGGGGCGTCGTACGGCCCGCTGCCGAGGATGGACGTCGACCTGGTCGTGACGGGGCTCGGGCTCGGCCTGGTGATCGCGCCGGTGTCGTCGGCGGTGCTGGCGTTCGTCCCGGCCGCGCGGCACGGCGTCGCGTCCGCGGCCGTGGTCGTCGCGCGGATGATGGGGATGCTGCTCGGGATCTCCGCGCTGACCGCGTGGGGCTTCCACCGGTTCCACGCCCTCACGGCCGACCTGAAGCCGCCGCTGCCGTTCCTGATGTCCAAGGGCGAGTTCGCGAAGCAGATGAAGGTCTACGAGGCGGCCCTCCAGGACGCGCTGCGGACCGAATACCGGGAGATCTTCTGGATCACCGCCGGGATGTGCCTGCTCGGCGCGCTGCTCGCCCTGGCCGCCGGGACGGGCCGGGACGCGCGCTCCGAGGCCCCGGCCGCCGCCCGGATTCGGTCCTCGGCCCCGCATAACGGCCCGGAAACGGGAGATGATTCGGCCACCGGTGACGTGCCGATCAACGAGCGCGGGAATATCCTGGGAAAAGATGGCTAAAGGCCTCTTGCCGGGAGGGCATGCCCCGGGGAGGTGAACGCGGATGCGCAGGTCCGGCATCGGCCGAGGAGGCCCGCCGCTCACGCGGCTGCGCCGGCGCCTCGGCCTGGAGCGCAGTGAACTGCGCCGTCCGGTGGACCGCGTCCAGCGGACGGTCGCTCTCGGCCTCCTCCTGCTGCTGCTCGGCGTCGCCCCGCCGCTCGCCGCCTGGACCGCGTCCCTGTCCTACTCCGCGGGGACGCGCGCGGAGAACGCGGAGCGGGCCGACCGCGGCCAGGTCGTCGCCACGGTCACCTCGACCGGCGGCCTCGGATCCTCCGGCGACCGCTACATCCACGAGACGGTCCAGGCCACCTGGCCGGGCGCGGACGGCAGACCCCACGCCGGGTCCCTGCCCGCCTGGAAGGACGCCAGGGTCGGCGCGCACCGGACGATCTGGGTGGACCGGCACAGCGAACCGACCGTCCGGCCCCGCCCGCACAGCCGCACCGTCACCGACGCGGTGTACGCGGCCGGCGCCACCGTGCTCGGCTGCGCGCTGCCCGTCCTGATCGCCTACGCCCTCGTCCGGCGCCGCTGCGACCGGCACCGCGACGAGCTGTGGGAGGCCGGCTGGGCGCGCCTGGACGCCGCGGGCCACAACCCGCGCTCCTGACGCCCGGGTCCGCGGGCGCCTACGGCGCGAGGAGGGCGCGGGCCGTCTGGACGAGGACCGCGTTGTCGGCGGCCGGAGAGCCGTCGGGGAGTTCGAGGGTGTCCTCCAGGCCGATGCGGACGTCGAGGTTCAGCCTGACGGCGAGCCGCAGCACCGGCCACGCGCCGCCGTCCTCGCCGTGCAGCAGGATCGGGCGCGACAGGCGCGTGCCGAGGTCGTGCAGCAGCGCCTTGGCGGTGTCGGTCGCGGTCTCCGGGTCGGTGTCGGTGATCTCCGCGAGGATCCGCAGCACGTGGTGGGCGTGCGGCCAGCCGAGGAACCGCGCCGCCGCGTCGGTGCCGGAGAAGATCCCCGCCTCGATCGCGACGCCGCGTTCGAACAGCGCCTCGGCGACGAGCTCGGCGCCCTCCTCGTGGAAGTTCACCGAGGCGTGGTCGGGCAGGACGGTCCAGGAGCGCACCAGCGCGGCGCGCTCGACCGGGTCGGGCGCGGCCCAGGCGCCGGTGGTCACCCCGACGGGGATCGACGGGGTCGCGGCGCGGACGGCGGCGATGGTCTCGGCGACGCGGGGCGCGGCGAGGGTGTCGGCGCCCGCGTCGTCCTTGGGATGCAGGTGGGCGTCCTGGGCGCCCACGTCGGCCGCGGCGCGGACCGCCGCGGCGATCTCCTCCGGGGACGTCGGCACGCCCTCGGTCCGGCTTCCGTTGGGGCAGACCTGCAGCATGGACCCGATCATCTCAGGTCCGGATCAGGGCGTGATCACGCAGGGTCCCCCGCCGCACACGTCCACGACGGCGCCCGTGCTGAGGAAGGCCGCCTTCTGCCGGCGCGCGTCCGCGTTGCCGCGGGGGTCGGAGTGCGGGTCGCGTCCCTCGGTGGGGGGCGTGTTGGTGAGCGGCGGGACGGGGGAGCCGCTGTCCCACACGACCATGGCGGAGCCGTCGTAGGACGTCCCGAACGTCGGGATGCCCCAGTAGGGCGTCTTGTCCGGGCTGCGGCCGGGGACGACGGTCGGCGCGTGGACGCGGGCGCCGATCGTGCGCGCCTCGACCTCGGCGGCGACCGGGGCGACCTGGTGGTCGCCGAACGCCACGTGCATCAGCACGCGGTGCTTCGGCGTGTTCGGCAGCGGGTCGTCGGTCATGTGCCAGGCGTAGCCGTTGGCCTCGCCCCGGTCCCACAGCATCTGGATGAGCGCGAGGCCGATCTGCTGGTCGAGCTTGTCCGGGTAGAACAGGTCGAGGATCTTGGCGTACTGCGGGAAGTCGGCGCTGCGGTTGAGCAGCGTGCTGTAGTTCATCGCCGGGACGCCGAGGACGGCGCGGCGGACGTCGGGGGAGATCGCGGTGAGCGCGCCGCCCATGATGCCGCCCTGGCTGTTGCCGTCGTAGGTCAGCTCGGCGCCGGTGTCGATCAGGGGCGCCCCCGCGTCGTCGCGGAACGCCTTGTTCCCCGCGAACCCGCGGGTCATCGCGCGTCCGAGGAAGGTGAAGTTCACGAGGCTCTGCTGGAGGCGGTCGGCGACCGTCCGGAAGCGGGAGAGGTCGGCGAGCGCGGTCACGACGTTCGGGACGTCCTCGTCCGCCATGCCGATCCACTTGGTCGCGCAGAACACGAAGCCGTGCTCGGCGGCCATCGCCTTGACGTTGCCCGCGTCGACCTCGCCCTCGCTGCCGAGCAGGCCGTGCCCGTAGAGGGCGGGGCGCGCGGGGCGGGCGAGCGCCGAGCGCGGGATCTCGCACTGGAACGGGACGGCCTGGGAGTTGCCGGGCAGTCGCGAGGGCATGCCGTCCGCGCCGCGGTGCAGGGCCGATCCGGGCGGCCCGCCGTACTGGTCGAGGTAGCTCGGCGCCCAGACGACCCCCTTCACCTCCCGGGCGATTCTGTCGTCCACGTCGTCGGTCATCTGCGTGACGAGGAACGAGGGGGAGCGGTCGCCGAGACCGCGCAGCGCGTCGTCGCGCATGCGGAGCACGGGCCCGGTGAGGCTCTGCCGGCTCGCGACGGTGAAGTCCCAGGCGAGGTACAGGCCGTCTTGGCCCACTCCGCGGGCCCGGAGCGCGGCGAGGACCCGCCTGCCCTCCCGCTGCCGCGCCGCGAGCGGGTCGGTCGCCGGCAGGTCGGGCCCGAGTATTTTGGCGAACGCGGCGTTCGGCCGGATCAGGTCTCCTGACGCGTCGCGCAGGTCGCGCAGCGCGACGGCGTAGCGGTGGCCCTCGCGGAAGTTGCGGGCCGGGCGGACGATCAGCGCCCGGCGGTCGGCGGGCGCGTTCGCGTCGAGTTCGGCCCAGTACGGCCAGCGCTCGCCGGTCGCGGTGTCGACGATGACGATCGGGGCGTCGTCGCGCAGCGAGGCGCCGATGTCGGTGACGGGCGCGGCGCCGGTGCGGGCCAGGTCGAGGCCGGGGACGCGGCTGAGCAGCATCGAGCCGGGGGAGAAGCCGTCGGCGCGGTTCCAGTCGTCCGGCGACACGGGCACGCCGAGCGCGTTCTTCAGCGTCGTGCGCAGGTGGACGCGGCGGCCGGTGGGCGTGCCGCCGTCGGCGACCGTGTAGTAGTCGTTCGGGAACGGGAGCAGGCACGCGGCCGGGTCGATCGGGTCGCAGCCGTCGGCGGCCTGCGCCGCGGCGGGCGGTGCGGCGGCCGGTCCGGTCAGCAGCGCGAGGGACGCGGCGAGCGCCGCGAATGCCGACAGGGTGCGCAGGGGGAGACGCAACGTCCACCTCCGGAAGAGCCGCGGCGTTAGCGGGATCTTGGTCTCAGCGCACGCTCAGGTCAATGGGTGTCCGGAAGTGGTCAGCGCGCTTGTCGGTCGAGGTGGGGCCGTGGGAGCGCAGGACGACGGGCGCGCCGAGCGCGTCCTCGATCGTCTCCACCGGGTCGCCGAGCGGGGCGTACACCGGGCGCGCCGCCAGGAGGCGGCGGGTGAGGGCGGCCTGGCGGTCCAGGTCGGGCGGTCCCGTTTCCAGGCGCCCGACCCGGCCGCCGTCCATCTCGTAGGAGTGGCAGACACGCAGGTCTGGACGCGCCCCCGCGACGTCCAGGTGCGTGACCGCCAGGCCGTCCACGCCGCCCGCCACCTCCAGCGCGTACCGGAGCGCCACGGCGTCGAGGTGGCCGACCCGGAACGCGCCCTGCCAGCGTCCCGTGCCGTTGTGCGGGTCGGGGAGGTCCGCGGTCAGCGCCGGGTCCTCGGTGACGAACGGCCCGGGGCCGTGGCGGGTCGCGTACGCGCGCAGCACCCCCAGCCGCGCCGCGGACGCGCCCGCCTCGGCCAGCAGGGTCTCGGCGTTGGCGAACGTCGTCGTCGACCACGTCGTGTACGGGTGGAAGCCGTGCCACTCGTCCAGCAGGACGCCCTGGGCGCCCTCGAACACCGCGCTCCCGGCGCGGAGGAGCGCGGGCAGGTGCCCGGGGCCGACGATCCGCACCCGCTCGGCGAACGCGGTGAACGCCTCGGCGCACGCGTCGGCGCCGGGGACGTCCTCGCCGTCGGGGAACGCGGCCCGGTACCAGTCGCGGACGGCGGCGAGCCGGCGCCGCAGCCGGGCGGGCGACAGGCAGTCGGACGCCCGCGGCGCGTCGTCGTGTGCCAGGGCGTAGGACGCGGTCTCGCCGACGCCCATCCCGCACGACCCGTGCCGGGCCGCGCCGCGCGCCGACTCCCGCGCGCGGTTGGCGGCCCGGTGGTAGGGCGTCGTGAGCAGCGCGTCCCCGTCGACGGTGAGCCGGTCGAGCGCGTCGGGGACGCCCAGCGCGCGCAGGTGGTCGGCCTCGGACGCGAGCGCCAGCGGGTCGACGAGCATGAACCGCGACAGGTGCGTCAGCACTCCCGGCGTGAACGTGCCCGAGCCGAACTGGGCGAACGTGTGGTGCCGCCCGTCCGGCGCGACGACGTTGTGCGCGGCCTGCGCGCCGCCGTTGAACCGCACGACCACCTCTGCCGCACCGGTGCGGCAGAGGTGGTCGACGACCGTGCCCTTGCCGGCGTCCCCGAAGCCGAGGTCGACGACGATCACGTGGCCCATGGATCAGAGCCGGGTCGTCGCGGACGGGCCGGAGGCGTCCAGGCCGGGCGGCGTGGAGGAGACGGCGACCGGCGCGCGGGCCGCGTCCAGCCGGGCGAGCGCGCGCGACACCGAGGCGCCGGCGCCCGAGCCCGCCTCCGCGAGGTGCTCCAGCCCCTCGCCCAGGTCGATGGCGTCCTCGGCGAGGCCGATCGTCAGCGCGATCGTCTCGCAGACGGCGTCCAGGTCGTCCAGGTAGAGCACGTTCTGGCCGAGCAGCCCCTGCCAGAAGTCCTTCAGCTCCTGGTTGCCGGCGTGGTAGGCGCCCTCCGGGATGATGAAGTACACGTCGTACTTCGTCTGCAGCTCACGGACGAGCTTCGCGATCGGGACGTCCTCGTCCGGCTCGCCGCCGATCAGCGCGGCGATCTCGCGCCGCTTCGCCTTCGGGTAGGCCAGCTCGTCACCGATCATGAACAGGTAGCCGCGCTTGCCGCGCTTGTCGAAGCAGTCGATCGCGGTGTGCCGCGCCATGAAGTACATGGCCAGCTCGTAGGACTCGCGCATCTGGCCGCCGCCCCCGCCCTCGAGCAGGATCCTGCCGAGGTCGTCGTCCATCCGGTTGTCGGCCTCGAACTGCCCGACCTGCAGCGGGGCCCGGTCGCAGGTCGCGTCGCCGACCGCGCCGAACAGGATGTGCGGGTGCTCGACGTACCCCTTGCGCAGCAGCAGCCCGAGCAGGTCGGGGAGCTTGGCCTGCAGCGTCCGCGGGACGGTCCCCATCGAGCCGGTCACGTCGAACAGCACGCCGATCGCGAGCGACTCGGGGTGGTCGGCGGAGTCCCGGCTCTCGCGGAAGGTCACGCCGCGCGGGTCCAGGTCGGGGTGGACGGCGGTCGCGCCGCCGTCGGAGTAGGCGAACGCGCTGGCGCCGGTGGACGCGCGGTAGCTCGCGCGCGCGGCGTAGACGTCGGTGGACCAGTTTCCGCTTCCCATGATCTCTCTCCTTCAGTGGGGGGCGGGCATGTGGAAGGGGCGGAAGCGGCGCGGGCCGTAGAGCCGCTCCAGCAGCTCGTCGAACTCGGCCAGCAGCCGCCAGGCGTCGGCGGGGCGCCGGTTCTGCGCCGGCAGCGTGCAGCCGCGCGCGAACGAGCGCATCGCCTTCGGGGCCTTGTCGCCCATCAGGCCGGTCATGCACCGGGCGGCCATGAAGATGTCGGTCGCCGGGCTCGCGGCCCGCCGTCCGGGCACCTCGGGCGGGTACCAGCCGGCGTACCGGTCGACCATCGCCGGCACCCGGCCCGAGGGGTCGGCGTGCGCGTGGCAGCCGGGGACGGAGTAGCACCAGTCGACCAGGACCAGGCCGTGCTCCTCCGGGTGGATCATCACGTGGTCGGGGAGCACCGCGCCGTGCAGGACGCCCGCGCGGTGCGCGAAGCCGAGGCCCGCGAGCAGCCGCCGCCACATCCAGGCGGCGTCGCGCGGGTCGACGCCGTCCGGGAAGGCGCGCCCGACCTCGGCGAGGCTGTGGAAGCCGTCCAGCGCGGCGATCACGTTGACCTGCCGCTGCGTCCCGGTGGCGGCGTCCCGGTGCCGGAACGACTCGACGAGCCGCGGCACGTAGGGCAGGAACCGGGCGTCGCCGTCCTTCGGAAGCTGCCGGAGCGCCACGGCCTCGCGTTCGAGCAGGTCGCCGTCGGCGGGGTCGCGCGGCATCTTCAGCAGCACCCGGCGGCCCGGCTCCGGGCGCGCCGCGTACAGCACCGCGAGGTCGCCGCCGATGGGGTCGCCCTCCAGCCGGTACGCGTGGCGGCGCGTGGTGATCAGCGTCTCGTCGCCGCGGTTGTAGGCGCGCCAGAGCGAGGTCAGCCTGACGAACGCCTCCTCGGTCCGGCCGCCGCCCGCGTCCGGGTGGACGAGCCGGGCCAGCCGCCGGTACCGCCGCACCGCCTCCGCCTGGTCGTCGCCGAACAGGTCGGCGGGAACGCGGGCCCGGCCGAGCCGCGCCAGCGCGTCCTCCAGTTCCGTCTCGCTCATCTGTGCTCCTTGTGGGGGGCCGACCCCCCAGGCCCCCGGTTCGCTTCGCTCATCTGTGCTCCTTGTGGGGGGTGGGGCGGCC
>NZ_JBEZJP010000392.1:0-7911 GCF_040653175.1 Actinomadura sp. NPDC048032 | reverse complement strand
GGGAACTCGTCCGGAACGGAACGCCCTGGCGTCGCCCACCGAGATCCCGCGTAGGTACTTGTAGAGCGCCAGCCGCGCCGGGAGCGTCTGCCGCGCGGGCGCGGCGGTCGAGGCTTGGGCGGGCCGGGAGTCGCCGGGCTCGGGTGTGAGCGGCGGCATCGTGACCTCGTCGCCGCCCCCGCAGCCCGCCAGCAGCGGGAGCAGCGCCAGGGCGGCGAGGGACGATCGGACGCGCACGGGGACCTCCTGGAAGCGCGAAGGCGGCCCGATCCTCCCAGCAGAGCGGTCCTCGCGTCCAACGCCTCGCCGGTGCCGGGCGGCGGCCCCTACTGGTAGCCCAGCCCGTGCCCGGCGGGCTTCCCGCCCGCCGGAACCGGCAGCCTGCCGGTGGGCTTCACCGCTCCGCTCAGCACCCTGGCCAGCGCCTCCACCGAGACCCGGCTGGAGGAGTAGGTGGCGAGCGCCGCCTTCGCGCCGCTCGCCGAGTCGAGGTCGTAGGGGCGGCCGAGCGCGGCGACGACCACCGGCCTGGAGCCGAGCGCCCGGATCCGGGACGCGGTCGCCGCCCCCGCGTTCACGGTGGTCAGCACGGTGACGTCGGCCGAGCCTGGCGCCGTGACCGCGACGCCCTGGCGGCGCAGGGCCGCCTGGAGCCGGCCGCTGTCAGGCCCGGACACGGCGACCTTCCTGCCCTTGAGGGGCAGCAGGCCGCCGTCGTTGCGGACGAGGGTGACCGCGTGCTCGGCGACGCCCCGCGCGACGGCCTTGTTCGCGGGGGTGCCGACCGCGGCCGCGGCCTTGGCGGGGTCGGCGGCGGCGTTCTGGAACAGGCCGCGCCGCTGCTTGAGCCTGAGGATCCGCGTCACCGACTCGTCCAGCCGCCGCTGCGAGATCTTCCCGGTCCGGACGGCCTTCACCACGGCGTCGTAGGCGCGCGGCAGGTCCGGCGGCATCAGCAGCTGGTCGGCGCCCGCGTTGATCGCCCGGACCGGGACGCCGGCGTCGCCGTACTTCTCGCGGACCCCGGCCATCTCCAGCGAGTCGGTGGTGATGACGCCCTGGTAGCCCAGCCTGCCGCGCAGCAGCCCCGTCAGGACCGTCCTGGAGAGCGTGGACGGGTCGCCCGACTTGTCGAGCTTCGGGACGACGATGTGCGCGGTCATGATCATGTCGACGTTCGCGGCGATCGCCGCCCTGAACGGGGGCGCGTCCAGCCGCTCCCACGTCCGCGGCGCGTGCCGGATCACCGGCAGGCCGGTGTGGCTGTCGGTCGCGGTGTCGCCGTGGCCGGGGAAGTGCTTGGCCGCCGCGGCGACCCCGGCCTCCTGGAAGCCGCCGACGGCCCCCCGCACCAGCGCGGACGCCAGCGCCGGGTCGGACCCGAAGGAGCGCAGCCCGATCACCGGGTTGCGCGGGTTCACGTTCACGTCGGCGTCCGGCGCGTAGTCGAGGTTGATGCCGACCGCGCGCAGCTCGGCGCCGGTGACCCGGGCGGCGGCGCGGGCGTCGGCGGGGCTGCGGGTCGCGCCGAGCGCCATGTTGCCGGGGAACGTCGTGACGAACGGCGTCCGCGACACGATGCCCTGCTCCTCGTCGACGCCGAGCAGCAGCGGGATCGTCGAGGCCTTCTGCAGCGCGTTGGACTGCGCGGCGGTCCGCGCCGGGCTGCCGATGTTGCCGGGGAAGTAGATCAGCCCGCCCACGCGGTACTTCCTGATCTTCGTGAGCGCGTCGGCGCGGCTGGAGAAGGTCGGGACGAACAGCTGCCCCACCTTGTCGGCCACGCTCATCTTCGCGACCCGGCCGGGGATCCATGCGTCCGGCGCGGGCGTGGCGGGGGAGGCGGGCGCGGCGGAGCGGGCGGACGGCGTCCGCCCGCCCCTGCCGTCCTCGCCGCCGCCGCAGCCGGCGGCCCCGCCTGCCAGCAGGACCGCCGCCGCGAGCGCGAGGGAACGTGTGGCACGCACCTGACCAGGCCCCCCGGAACGGTCTCGGTCACTCGGTCGCATCGACGCCCGCGACCGTAGCCGCCCCCGGGGGCCGCTGTCGACTCGATCTCTTCCGGTTCAGCTGTTCGGGGTGGGCGTGACGGCGCTCTCGCGGGCCTTCTGCTTGGCGATCCTGCGACGGGCGACCTCCGGCGGCACGGCGGGGGTCGGTGCGAGCGTCGGCGAACCGCCGTCCCGGCCGCCGGGCGCCGGCTCGCCGGGCTTGCGCCGGGACGGGGTCGGCTGCGCCGGGTCGGCGTCGACCCAGTTCGCGGCCACGCCGGAGAACGCGGGCTCGGGGAACGGCCGGGCCGGCAGGTCGCGGACGGCCTTGTCCATGAAGGACCGCCAGATCGTCGCCGGGAGGTTCTTCCCGGAGACCGTCCCGGCGAAGCCGGGCAGATCCCGCAGCGGGGCGGGCCTGGCGTTGCCGATGACCACGGCCGTCGAGACCTGGGGGACGAAGCCGACGAACCAGGCGGCGCGGTTGTGGTCGGTGGTGCCCGTCTTCCCGGCGGCCTCCCGGTCGGGCAGCGCCGCGTGCTCGCCCGTCCCGCTCCTGACGGTGGCCCGCAGCGCGTAGGCGGCCTGCGCCGCCTGCTCGGCGTTCAGCACCCGGCGCCCCGGCCGGTCCCAGGGCAGCGGGACCCGCCGGCCGTGCGCGTCGACGACCCTGGTGACGAGGTGGGGGACGACGGCCGTGCCGCCATTGGCGAACGCCGCGTACCCGGCGGCCTGGGTGACGGCCGCGACGTCGGGGGTGCCGAGCGCGATCCCGGCCTGCCCCCTGAACGGCGCGAGCGCGGAGGCGGGCACCCCGAACAGCCGCGCGGTCTCCTGGACGTCCGCGATCCCCGTCTTCAGGGCGGCCTTCACGTATCCGGTGTTGACCGACAGGGCCGTGGCCCTGACCAGGTCCATCGCTCCGAGCGAGCCGATCTCCTCGTCGTTGTCGACCTTGTAGCCCGGCGCGGTCATCGGCGTGATGTCACCGTTCGGCGCGAACTTCTGCGGGGAGCGGCCGCTGACCCACGCCGGACGCTGAGGCCCTTGCGGAGCGCCGCGGCCAGCACGTACGGCTTGAACGTGGAGCCCGCCTGCGCGACCGGCGCGAACACCGAGTCGATCTGGCTGCGCTTCGGGTCGCCGCCGTAGAGCGCCTTGACCTCGCCGGTACGGGAGTCGACGGCGACGAGCCCGGCGTGCACGGTCCCGGGCCACCGCGGCTCCTGCGCCTCGCGCATGGCCTGCTCGGCGTGCCGCATCCAGCGCTGGTCCAGCCCGGTGTAGATCTTCAGGCCGCCGTTGACGACGCTGTCCATCGGGATGCCGACGCTCGCGAGCTCCTCCTCGACCCGGTGCCGGACGAGGAGGTCCTGGCCGGACAGGCCGACGCCGGTCCACTCGTCCTGGGTCCGGGGGAAGCGCTGCCGGTCGGCCTCGGCCCGGCCGAGCCGGCCCATCGACACCATCCCGTCGAGGACGTACCGCCAGCGGGCGCGCAGCGCGCGGGCCGCGGGGCCGTCGCCCCGCGTGCGGAAGTACGCCGGCCGCTGGATCATCGCGCCGAGCAGGGCGCACTCGGCGACGTCGAGCTGCCAGACGTCCTTGTCGAAGTACGCGCGGGCCGCCGCCTGCACCCCGGACGTCTGCCGGCCGAAGTAGATCGTGTTGAGGTACAGGTCGAGGATCTCGTCCTTGGCGCGGCTGCGGTCGAGCTTCATCGCCACGAAGATCTCCTTGACCTTGCGGCCCATCGTCCGGTCGCGGCTGAGCCCCTTGAAGTAGTTGCGGGCGAGCTGCTGGGTGATGGTCGAGCCGCCCTGCGTGTCGCCGCCGGACGCGTTGTTCCAGAGGGCGCGGAACGTCCCGCTGGGGGAGACGCCGTGGCCTCCGTAGAAGCCGCGGTCCTCGGCGGAGAGCACCGCCCAGCGCAGCCGGTCGGGGATCTGGCCGTGCCGGACGTTCTCCCGGTTGGCGCCGAGGCGGAACAGCGGCGTCCGGCCGTCGGCGTAGTAGACGGCGGAGCCCTCGTCCGTGACGCCGTCCTGCGGCCGCGTCGGCAGCGGCGTCCGGACGTAGCCGACGACGACGGCGGCGGCCGCCAGCAGGACGGATGTGATGACCAACACGATCGCCGCGCGGCGCGGCCGGGTCCGGAGGGCGCGGGGCAGGCGGGTGAGGGCAGGCCGGAGACGGCGCGCCCTGGGCAGGGAGTGCATGGGACCTCGTTCGACGTGGAGTACGGAGACGGCCGTCGTCCGGGCCAGGGAGCGCAGGGGCGGGCATGCGTCAGGCGTGCACCCGCCTAAGGGGCGCACGCGGTCGGGGACATCCCGCGCGGACGACGCTGCGAACCAACGCAGCCGATCTGTAGAGCCACGCCTGTGGCCGGTGGTCCCGCGGGACACGGCCCCATCGGGACCGCTTCCGCGGCACTGCTGCCACCGTGGTCACAGCTTAATCACGATGGACCCCTGGATCGCAGGCGATTGCGGATCTTTGGCGGGGTCCATCGCGATGAACCTGACGGCCGGGCCGGATCGGCCGGGCCGGGGCCGGGCGGCCCTTCGCCGCGGGGCGGCGCTCAGCCCGGCAAGGGGTGGCCGAGGCGGCGCAGCGCCATCCCGGCCGCGCCGACGGCCCCGTCGCCGGCGCTGCGCGGCGCCTCGGCGAAACGGTCGCGCAGCCCGGAGCGGACGGCCTCGGCGACGGGGCCTTCGCGGAGCACCGAGCCGTGCATCACGACCGGTGCGCAGGGATCGGACAAGGCCGGGCGCACCGCGTCGACGTCGGCCAGCAGCCACTGCGCGGCCTCGTCGGTGATGCGCCTGGCCACGGGATCGCCGGCGGCCGCGGCGGCGGCGACCACCGGGCCGAGGCGGCCGAGGGCCGCGGGCGGGCGGCCGTACACCTCCTTGATGATCGCCTGGGCGAGGCGGGGATCGGGCGGGGCGCCGGGAGACTCGGGATGGCACGGCGGCCCGTGCGGGCCCGGCGGCCCGCCGCCGCAGGCGGGGTGGCGGGCGGACGGCGGGTAGGCGGACTCGGGAGCGAGGACGGCCGTGGCGCGCCCGCCGGCGGACAGCGCGGCGGGGTGCGGCAGCACGGGAGAGCCCGGTGACGGCGAAGGGGCGCCGGCCATGGCCAGCGCCCTGGGGTGGCGGGGTCTTCGCCGTTCCGAGTCGATCTGCGCCACCACGGTGGGGCCGAGCAGCGCCCGGGGGACCGAGTCGGTGAGCAGCGTCGGGGAGCCGCGGCCGTCGTAGGCGGCGAGCGCGGCCCGGACGGCCTCCTTCCCGAGCCACACCGCCGAACCCTCGTCACCGACGAGCCAGCCGTAGCCGTCCGCGCGCTGCACGATCGCGCCGTCGTTGATGACCGCCGCGCCGGCGCCCGTGCCGGAGAACACCACGATGCCCTTGGGCTCGCTGGTCCCCGCGGCGAACGCCACCGCGATGTCGGTCACCACCGCGGGCGAGCCGCGCAGCCCGACGGACTGCCAGGCCCGCCGGGCCGCCGCGACCGCGGCGGGCCGGCCGGCCGAGCCGGCGCCGGCGATGCCGAACACGCCGGTGAGGATGTGGGTGCGGTCTAGGTCCCCGAGCGCCTCCCGCAGGGCGGTGGTCAGCGCCCCGGCGGTGTCGCCTCCAGAGTTGGGGTTGGCCCCTGGGCCGGTGCCGGAACCGGCCAGGGCTCCCCCGAGCGTCAGCACGACGCAGCGGGTCTTCGTGCCACCCGCGTCGATACCGACCACGTAAGGACCGGCCAAATGGGTCAACACATGGCGACCGTAGCCTTTCCTAACGTTGACGTGACATCCAGCGCGTAAGAAAATTTCCTCCATGAGGAAACCCATCGGCCCCGACCGGGGCCCCGAGCGGGGGATCACGGGGGAGCCCGCGGCGCCACGGGACGACGCGGCGGGCAGGGACAGGGACGCCACGCCGCTGAGCACGGTGGTGCGGGTCCGTTCGCTGCTGCCCTCGCTGCCCCCCGCCGAGCGAAGAGTCGCTCAACGCGTCATCGACGACCCCGAAGGGGTCGCCAACTCGACCATCACCGAGCTCGCCCAGAACTGCGGCACCTCCGAGACCACGGTCATCAGGTTCTGCCGGGCGATCGGGTTCCATGGTTACCCAGAGCTGCGGCTGACCCTCGCCACCGAGGCGGGACGGGCCCAGAGCGCCACCGGCGGCCGGGTCATCGGCAGCGACATCAGTCCCGACGACTCGCTAGAGCAGATCGTGGAGAAGGTCACCTTCGCCGACGCGCGGGCCGTCGAGGAGACCGCCTCCCAGCTCGACATCAAGATGCTGGAGCAGGTCGTGGACGCGGTCGTCAACGCGAACCGGGTCGACGTCTACGGCGTCGGCGCGAGCGCGTTCGTCGCGGCCGACTTCCAGCAGAAGCTGCACCGCATCGGCCGGGTCTGCTCCGCCTGGGCGGACGCCCACATCATGCTGACCAGCGCCGCCGTCCTGAGCCCCGGCGACGTGGCGATCGGCATCTCGCACACCGGCGCGACCGTGGAGACCATCGACGCGCTGGAGGTCGCCAAGACCCGGGGCGCGAGGACCGTGGGGCTCACCAACTTCCCGAAGTCCCCCATCGCGGAGGTCGCGGACATGATCCTGACGACCGCCGCACGGGAGACGACGTTCCGCTCGGGCGCCACCGCCAGCCGGCTGGCGCAGCTCACGGTGGTGGACTGCCTCTTCGTCGGAGTAGCGCAGCGCACCTACGGGTCTACCCGCAAGGCCCTCGAAGCCACGTACGAGGCGGTCCGCGGACGGACCGTGCGACCCGACCGGAGGCGTCGGTGATCGATTGCGAGCTCCCCACGGAGGGACGGAACCCCCGGACCCTCGACGTCGACACGCTGCCGACCATGGAGGTGCTACGCCTGATCAACTCTGAGGACGCGACCGTGCCGAGGGTCGTCGGCTCCGTGCTGCCCGAGGTCGCCCGGCTGGTCGACCTCGCCGTGGAGTCGCTGCGGGCGGGCGGCCGCGTGCACTACTTCGGCGCCGGCACGTCCGGCCGGCTCGCGGTCCTCGACGCGGCCGAGCTTCCCCCCACCTTCGGCATCTGGGGCCGGGTCGTGGCCCACAACGCCGGCGGCCCCGGCGCGCTGTCGCAGGCGGTCTCCGGCGTGGAGGACGACGTCGAGCTCGGCCGCCGGGACGCCCGCGACGTCCGGGCGGGCGACGTCGCGGTCGGCATCGCGGCGAGCGGACGCACCCCGTACGTGGTGGGGGCGCTGCGCGCCGCCGCCGCGGTCGGGGCGCGCACGGCGCTGATCAGCTGCAACCCGCACACGCCGTACGGGGACGAGGTGGAGGTGCACATCGGGCTCGCCACCGGGCCCGAGGTGATCAGCGGTTCCACCCGGATGAAGGCGGGCACCGCGACCAAGCTGGTGCTCAACTCCTTCTCCACCACCCTGATGATCAGGATGGGGCGCACCTACTCCAACCTGATGGTCAGCGTGAACGCGCTGAACTCCAAGCTGCGCGCCCGGCTGGTGCGCATCCTCACCGAGGCGACCGGGATGGACGCCCGCACCTGCGAGAACGCGCTGTCCGAGGCGGGCGGCAACACCCGCGTCGCCCTGGTCTCGCTCCTCGGCGAGGTCCCCGCGGCACGCGCCACGATGGTCCTGGAGGAAACCGACGGCGGCGTCCGCGAGGCGCTGCAGAGACTCAGATCCGCATAGAACAGCAAGCGAGCTGCCCCTCACCTAAGCCCGCGATCGCGACGACACCGGCCACCGCCGCAACCAGCGACGACCCAACACTCGCGATCGCGTCCGAAGGCAGGTTCGAGCGGAGCGAGAACCTGATCGCGCAGCGAGCCGCAAGGCGAGACGGAGCGATGCCAGCGATCGCCGCAGTGCCCGACGATGGAGGGCCCTCCGGGC
>NZ_JBEZJP010000391.1:0-7914 GCF_040653175.1 Actinomadura sp. NPDC048032 | reverse complement strand
GGCGATCGGGTCCGTCCGGCACTACTTCGACGGCCAGACGGAGATCATGATCTTCGCGATGCGCACGTTCGCCGAGCGGGCCGGCGAGCGGCTGCGGCTGCGCGCGGCCCGGCTCGCGGCCCCCGGCCCCGCCGCGCCGCCGGCCGAGCACGCGGCGGCCGTGGAGGCGCTGTTCGCCGAGCTGCTGCCGCTGGACGCCGACCGGCGCGAGGAGGCCGAGGTGTGGCTGGCCTTCACGGCCGGCGCCCGCACCCGGCCCGAGCTGCGCCCGCTGGCCCGGGAGATGCACGACGACCTGCGCTCGATCGCGACGCGGGTCCTGCGGGCGGCCCGCCGCGCCGGCGCCCTGCGCGCCGATCTGGACGTCGAGGTCGAGGCCGCGCGGGTGCACGCGCTGGTGGACGGGCTGACCTCGCACGCCGTCCTGCGGCCCGACGCCGCCGGCCCGGCGGAGCTGCGGGCCGTGCTGCGCCGGCACGTCAGCGAGCTGACCGGCGTCCCGGCGGGAGACCTGCCCGCGCCGCCCGGCCCGGAGGACCTGCGCGCCGGCGGGTGACGCGCCGCCTGCTAGATTCCGAACCTCGTTCTACACGAGGAGGCGCGTTGGACCCCTGGCAGACCCCGGAGCGCGCGGCGCTGCGCGCCCTGGTCCGCGACTTCACCGCGCGGGAGATCGTCCCGTTCCTCGCCGGCTGGGAGGACGCGGGCGAGCTGCCCCGCTCCCTGCACGCCCGCGCCGCCGAGGCGGGACTGCTCGGGGCGGGGTTCCCGGAGGAGGCCGGCGGGTCCGGCGGGGAGCTGTTCGACGCGCTGATCGTCGCCGAGGAGATCATCCAGTCCGGCGGGTCGGGCGGCGTGGTCGCCTCCCTGTTCACGCACGGGATCGCGCTCCCCCACATCATCGCCTCCGGGGACGAGGCGCTGATCGAGAGGTTCGCGCGGCCGGCGCTCGCCGGGGAGCTGATCGGCGCGCTCGGCGTCACCGAGCCGGGCACCGGGTCGGACGTCGCGGGCATCCGCACCACCGCCGTCCGCGACGGCGGGCACTACGTCGTCGACGGCGCCAAGATGTTCATCACCTCGGGCGTGCGGGCCGACTTCGTCACCACGGCGGTGCGCACGGGCGGGCCCGGCTTCGACGGCATCTCCCTGCTGGTCGTGGAGAAGGGGACCCCGGGGTTCACCGTGTCGAAGCCGCTGCGCAAAATGGGCTGGCTCTGCTCGGACACCGCGGAGCTGTCGTTCGACGGCGTCCGCGTCCCGGCGGAGAACCTGGTCGGCGCGGAGAACAGCGGGTTCCTGCAGATCGTCGAGAACTTCGTGACCGAGCGGCTCTCCCTCGCCGTCCAGGCCTACGCGACGGCGCAGCGCTGCCTGGACCTCACCCTCGCCTGGGTGCGGGACCGGGAGACGTTCGGGCGCCCGCTGGCCTCCCGGCAGCTCGTCCGGCACAAGATCGCCGAGATGGCGCGGCGGACCGACGTCGCCCGCACCTACACCCGCGCCGTCGCCGAACGGCACGCCGCCGGTGAGGACGTCCTCACCGAGACCGCCTACGCCAAGAACACCGCCGTCCTGGCCTGCGAGCACGTCGTGCACGAGGCCGTCCAACTGCACGGCGGGACGGGCTACATGCGCGAGTCGGAGGTGGAGCGCCACTACCGCGACGCCCGCATCCTCGGCATCGGCGGCGGCACCAACGAGATCATGAACGAGATCGCCGCGAAGCGCCTCGGGCTGTGACGCCGGAGGCGGCGCGGCGGCGCCCGGCGGTGAGAGGGGAGCCCGCCGGACGCCGCCGTCTCCGGGTCAGCCGAGGGGGTTCGCGCAGTCGATGGGCCAGTACGGGCCCCAGACGTCGAGCGAGTTCAGCACGAATCTGATCATCACCGGGTCGAAGGCGATGCCGACGTGCGCGTTGGTGTCGTTCGGGCACTTGTCCTGCAGCAGGACGTTCTGCGCGTTGGAGCCGTTGAGGAACTCCGAGGTGTAGGGCGTGACGACCTCGTCGTACTTGGTGGACAGCACGATGTAGGTCGGGCCGGGCACGGTGTCGCCGCCCTCGTTCAGCTTCTTGAGGAAGTCGGAGCCGACGATCTGCTGGCCCGCGGCCGGCGCCGCCTTCACGACCGCCTGCGTGATGCCGAGCAGGCTGCCCAGCTCCACCAGCCCGGACATGTTGGTGCCGTGGTTGGACGGCACGACGCCGACCAGCTTGTTCACCTTCGCGGCTCCGCCGAGGAACTTCATGTAGTACCGCGGCATCATGCCGCCCTGCGAGTGCCCGACGATGTCGACCTTGGACGCCCCGGTGGCGGCCGTGACCCTGTCGACGAACGCCGCCAGCTCACCGGCCGACGTGGGGATGTCGCCGATCCCCTGGACGGGGCCGTCCTTCGGGCCGCCGTAGTTGAGGGCGTAGACGCAGTACCCGGCCTTCTTGAGCGCCGGAGAGAGCTTCTGCCAGTTGAAGGCCATGTTCTCGAACGTGCCGTGCACGAGCACCACGGGGCGCGGGTGGAGGAACGAGGGCTTGCAGTTCCAGTCGTTCGCCCCTTGCGGGCTCGTCTCGGCGTGCGCGGCGGGCGCGACCGTCCCGGCCAGGCCGAGGGCGGCGGGGACCGCCGCGGCGATGACCGCCCACGAGCGGAGTCGTGTGAAACGCATGGGCATCTCCCTAATGCGGGCACGACGAACCAGGCCGGCGTCCGGCCTTTCCTGTCGCCGTGTTGATCGGGGGTGGGGTGCCCACAAGGTACGACCGCGTTCCGGCGCAGTCTTGTGGAATGACCACCGGTTACCGCGAGGGAATTGTCAGCCGATTCACAAGCGATCCGCCGCGGCCGTGTCCGGACGGGCGCGGCCGCGGGCCCGGTCAGGCCTGGGCGACGGCGCCCTCCTTGAGGAGGGTCTCGGCGTCGTCGAAGCCCAGGTCGTCCAGGACGGCCCTGGTCTGGCCGCCGGGGAGGACGGGGACGCCGTCGGTCTCGGCCGGGGTCCGGGAGAAGCGGGGGGCCGGGGCCGGCTGGCGGTGGCCGGCGAGCTCGGGGAAGACCTCGCGGGAGGTGTTGAAGGGGTGCTCGGCGGCCTCGGCCAGCGACAGGACGGGGGCCACGCAGGCGTCGCTCGGGACGAAGACCTCCGTCCACTCGTCGCGGGTCCTCGTGCGGAAGGCGGCGGCGAAGCGCTCGCGCATGGCGCGCCATCGTTCGCGGTCGTACTGGGCGGGAAGGTCCTCCCCGTCGACGCCGAGCCGGCGGAGGAACTCGGCGTAGAACTGCGGCTCGATGGCGCCGACGGCCATGTGGCGGCCGTCGGAGGTCTCGTAGACGTCGTACCAGGGGGCGCCGGTGTCGAGCATGTTGACGCCGCGGCGGTCCTCCCAGATGCCGCCCGCGAGGAAGCCGTGGATGAAGGTGGACAGGTGGGCGGTGCCGTCCACGATGGCGGCGTCGACGACCTGGCCGCGCCCGGTCGTCCGCGTCTCGAGCAGGGCCGCGAGGACGCCGGTGACGAGGTACATGCTGCCGCCCGCGAAGTCGCCGAGCAGGTTCATCGGGACCTGGGGCGGCCCGCCCGCGCGGCCGATGGCGTGCAGGGCGCCGGTGATCGCGATGTAGCCGACGTCGTGGCCGGCGGTGTGCGCCAGCGGCCCCTCCTGCCCCCAGCCGGTCATCCGCCCGTACACCAGGCGCGGGTTGCGGGCCAGGCAGTCGTCCGGGCCGATGCCGAGGCGCTCGGTGACGCCGGGGCGGAACCCTTCGAGCAGGACGTCGGACTTCTCCACCAGGCGGAGGACGACGTCCTTGCCGCGCTCGCTCTTGAGGTCGACGGCGATCGACCGCTTGCCGCGGTTGGTGAAGTCGGTGCCGCCGGCGGCCTGCCCGTCCCGGACGGCGGAGGCGCGGTCGACGCGGATCACGTCGGCGCCGAGGTCGGCCAGCAGCATCGCCGCGAACGGCCCCGGCCCGATCCCGGCCAGCTCGATCACCCGTACTCCGGAGAGCGGCCCGTTGCCCATCTGCGACTCCCTGAATCTCGTTCGGTCCCCCCAGTGTGCCCGATCGAGGTAAGCGGGTGCTGACCCGACCCGCCCTATCGGGCGGTGAGGGTCACGGCCGTGCCGGGGGTCCCCCTGCCGACGAGGAGGCGGTCGCGCGTCGCGGCGCCCCGGACCCCCTCGGCGTGCGGGGCGAGACCGCGTCCCGCCGCGGCCACGTAGTACCAGCGGCCCGACGCCGCGCGCCACCACGTCCCGCTGACCGGACGCTGGACGTCGCAGGCGCCCGTGGCCCGGTTCTCCGCCCCGAGCAGGGTCGCGAAGGCGGCGGCGCCGCCGTCGGCGTACGCCACCCGGGTGCAGGTCCAGTCGGCGCTCTCCCCGCCGTGCGGCAGCGTCCCCGACCAGAAGTGGGACGCCGTGGCCGCGGAGAGAGGCCGCGAGGACGCGGGGACCGCGCAGGCCAGCCTCTTCCAGAAGGCCCGGGCGGTGCGGCCGAGCACGGCCGGGCGGTCGGGGCCTCCCGGGCGGCGGTCCGGCGGGCGGTAGCCGAGGACGGCGGCGCGCGGGCCGCCGAGGTCGCCGACCGTGCGCGCGCCGAGGTGGAAGAGCGGGCCGCGGCCGCAGCCGGTGCCGGGACGGACGGGCGCCGTCACGCCGCCGGACGCGGCGAGCCGCCCCCCGGCGAGGGTCTCCGGCCGGGCGTCCCAGGGCGACAGGAGGTAGCGCCCGCCGCCGAGGGCGATCGGCGCGGACGGGTCGGCGCCGATCGCGGCGACGTCCAGGCGCCCTGAGGCGTAGCGGGCCAGGCGTCCGCCGCTGCGCATCACCGCGAGCGGCACGCCGTCCACGGTGCCGGCGTACAGCAGTTGCGCGACGCCGCTGTCGGGGCGGCGGCCCCCGGGCTCGGCGGCCCACGCGGCGGCGGCGCGGCGGCCGAACGCCCGGTCGCCGGCGAGGTCGCCGCGGGCGGGCCAGACGTCGAGGGAGCGGGCGCCGCGCGTCCAGGCGTCCGGCGCCGCCGTGACGAGGCCGAGGCCGCGGGCGGACGCCTCGCGGGCGCCCTCCCGCTCCGTCACCAGCAGCGCGCCGACCAGCGCGGCGGTGAGGAAGACCGCGGCCGCCAGCGGGATCACCGAGCGGGTGCGGACGGGGCGCAGCAGCTCCGCCTCGAACCGGTCGCCGCGGCGGGGCACCGGCACCTCGACGGCCTCGGCGGCGCGGATCACCGGCCAGGGGTCGCGCACCCGCAGCTCGATCAGCTGGTCGCGGACGGCGTAGCGGGGCATCCCCTCGACGTTCCGCAGGACGTAGGCCACGCGGACGTGGGGGTCGAGCCTGGCCAGCGCCGCGGTCAGCGCCGGGTCGGGCAGGCGGGCGGGCAGCGCGCGCAGCCACGGGCCGAGGCCGATCTGCAGGCGGCGGGACGGCCGCAGCGCCCGGCGCAGCACGCGGGTGCGGCGCCGGGCGTGCCCGGCGGCGGAGCGGTCGCGGGCGCCGCGCGAGGTGGAGTCCACGATCCGGCGGGCGATCGCCAGCCGGTAGACGCGCTTTCCCCGTCCCGGCAGAACGAAATACGCCATCCGGACAAGGTCGCCATAAGCCGATTCGGTCGGTGGTGTTTCCCTGTGCGGATTCGTCATGACATCGTCCGTCACGGCGGGCCACTCCCTCTGGGGCAGTTCCTTCGTCGCGAATCCCGAGGTTAGGACGGAGAGAGCCGGCACTGGAGCGCAATTGGCACAACGATTAACCGACCGAATGGAAATGTCATCTCATTTCCGTACGATGTGCCGGAGGCGGCGGGCCCGGCCTTCCCCGCGAGAGCAGCCACGCCCGTTTCCTCCCCGTACTACGCTTGTGCCCGGGGGAACCGCCCCGGGCCGCGCCGCATCGAACGAACCAGCCGCGCACGCGCCCGCACGCGCCCCGGACGAGACGAGCGACCGAGAGGGAACCCCCGACCCATGACCGAGGACGTTCCGGGCTACCGGGTGCTTGAGCAGGTCGGCGAGGGCGGCTTCAGCGTCGTCTACCGCGCCCACCAGGAGCGCCTGGACCGGATGGTCGCGCTGAAGGTCATGTCGATCAGCGCGGTCGACGACGCGGCGATGCGGCGGTTCCAGCGCGAGTGCAAGATCACCGGTCGGCTCTCCGGGCACCCGAACATCGTGACCGTGCTGGACACCGGCACCACCCGGTCCGGGCGCCCCTACATCGTGATGGAGTACTTCGAGCACGGAGCGCTCACCGACCGGCTCGCGCGGGAGGGGCCCCTCGCGTTCGCCGAGGTGCTGCGGATCGGGGTGAAGATGGCGGGCGCGCTCGCCGCCACCCACGAGACCGACGTCCTGCACCGGGACGTCAAGCCGCAGAACGTGCTGCTGTCGCGGTACGGCGAGCCCGCGCTCGCCGACTTCGGCATCGCCCGCCTCGTCGACAGCTTCGACGCCACCCACACGCAGGCGTTCACCCCGCACCACGCCGCCCCCGAGGTGCTGGAGGGCAGGCCGCCGGGCATCGGGTCCGACCTGTACTCGCTCGGCTCGACGCTCTACCAGCTGCTGGCCGGACGGCCCGCGTTCAAGGGGCCGCCCCGCGAGGGCATCGCGCCGCTGATGCTGCGGATCCTCAACGACCCGCCGCCGCCGATCCCCCGCCCCGACGTCCCGCGGCAGGTCACCGACGTCATCGTGCGCGCGATGGCCAAGACGCCCGACGAGCGGTTCGCGAGCGCCGTGGAGTTCGCGCAGGCGCTCCAGCGCGTCCAGGCCGAGCTGGGGCTGCCGGTGACGGACGTGGCGCACGCCGGCCGCGGCGCCCTGGCGCTGTCGGACGCCGGCCCGCTCCCCTCGTTCCCCGACGTCTCCGCCCCGCCGCCGGCGCCCGCCGCGCAGGCGCCGCCCCCGCCCGCCCCCGCGCCGCCGGCTCCGGCGCCCCTCGCCGCGCCGACACCGGCGCCGCCGCGGTCGCCGTGGGCGCCGAACGCCCTCCCGCCGCAGACGCGTGAGACGGCCCTCCCCCAGGAAGGCCCGCCCCCCGGCCCGGAAGCCGCCTGGCCTCCGATGCCGGTGCCCCAGGCGGGCGACCGGCCCGCGAACGGGTCCTCCACGACGCCGCACACGTCACCGCACACGACGCCGCACGGGGGCCCGCACCAGACCACGCCGCACGGGGGCCCGCACCAGACCACCTGGGACCAGCCCCGCCAGGGCCCGCGCCGCGGCCTGATCGTGGTGGGCGGGATCGTGCTCGCCGGCGGGCTGGCCCTCGGCGTCGGGGCGCTCGCGCTGTCCGGCGGCGGCGACGGCAAGGGCGGGACCGCCGCCACGTCGCCGCCGCCCTCCCCGACCGCCCCGCAGGGGCAGACCACCCAGACCCCGCCCCAGCCGATCCCGGCCTCGCAGCTCGCGGCGACCCGCCCGCGCAAGGTGGTCGCGCGGCAGGTCGGCCGGACGGCGGCGCTGCTCTGGACGCTGCCGCCCGCCGCGCGCGGGCTGCCGCTGCTCGTCCAGCAGCAGCCCGCCGGGACCCAGCCGATCGTGTCGGTGAAGGCGGGCTCGCAGTCGGCGACCATGCCGGGCCTGCGACCGAACACGGCGCACTGCTTCAAGGTCGGCGCGGTGCTGCGCCTCAACCAGGGCCAGGCGCCGGACGTGGCGTGGTCGGCGCCCGCCTGCGTCGGCAAGGCGAAGAAGCGCCCCAAGCCGTAGCTCTCGCGGAGGGTCCGCGGGTCAGGGCGCGCACGTCCAGACCGCGGGCCCCGCGAGGCTCCTCCAGTCGCCCGGCGTGTTGACCAGGTACCCGATGACGTAGCCGGTCTTGCCGCTCCACGTGATGTCGACGTACATGTCACCGGCGAGGGCGGCGCGTTCCGGATCTCGCTCACCTACGACGCGCCGACCGGCGCCGGC
>NZ_JBEZJP010000390.1:0-7932 GCF_040653175.1 Actinomadura sp. NPDC048032 | reverse complement strand
GGACGCGTTCGTCCCGGCGTACCGGACGCTGGGCGGCGCCCGGGTGAGCGGCCGTCGTCACGATCCCCAGTCGGGGCGCAGCGGCATGCGGCTCGTGCCGTCGTCCTCCAGCTTCACGCCGAGCGTCTGGTGCAGCTGGATCCAGTTCTGGTTGAAGCCGAGCACGCAGCCCGCCATGTAGACGCGCCACACGCGGGCGGTTCCCTCGCCGACCTCGGCGACGGCCTCGTCCCAGTGCGCGTCGAGGTTCTCGCACCAGCCGGTGAGCGTGCGCGCGTAGTGCTCGCGCAGGTTCTCCTGGTGCCGGATCTCGAACCCCGCGTCGTTCATCTGGCTCTGGACGTAGCCCGGGCCCTCCAGCTCGCCGTCCGGGAACACGTACCGGTTGATGAACCCGTTCTCCTTGCGGGAAGGAGAGGTGTTGTCCGGACGCGTGATGGTGTGGTTCAGCATCCGACCGCCCTTCTTCAGCTTCCCGTGGAGGAAGGAGAAGTAGGCCGGGAGGTTCTTCTTCCCGATGTGCTCGGTCAGGCCGATGGAGCTCACCGCGTCGAAGCCGGTCTCGGCCACGTCCCGGTAGTCCATGTGCCGGACCTCCGCGAGGTCGGACAGGCCCCGGTCGGCGATCGCCTTCTGCGCCCACTCGGCCTGCTGCTTGGACAGCGTGACGCCGAGCGCCTTGACCCCGTACTCCTTCGCGGCGTGCATCACCATGCCGCCCCAGCCGCAGCCGACGTCCAGCAGCCGCATCCCCGGCTTCAGCCCGAGCTTCTTGGCCACCAGGTCGTGCTTGTTGAACTGCGCCTCTTCCAGAGTGGCGCCCTCATGCGGGTAGCACGCGCAGGTGTAGGCCATCGAGGGGCCGAGCACCCACTCGTAGAAGGTGTTGGACACGTCGTAGTGGTGGGAGATGGCCCGCGCGTCCCGCTTCTTGGAGTGCCGGAGCCACGACGGGATGCGGCTGAACGGCGCCTCCTGCGGCGGCGGGTCCAGCCGGCGCGACGCCGCCGCGCGCAGCAGCGGATCGCGCAGCACCCCGCCGGCGATCCTCGCCTTGTCGCGCGGTGTCACGTCGCTGAGCACCTGCTGCATCGTGGTCAGCGCCGTGATCATGTCGCCGTCGACGTCGATCATGCCGGTGACGTAGGCGCGGGCGAGCCCCAGCGCGCCCGGCGAGTGCAGCAGGTACGAGACCGCGTACGGTGAGCGCACGTCGAAACGGATGTCGGCGCCGGGCACCCCCGCCCGAGATCCGTCGTAGGCCGTGAACTCCACTGGCGCCTCAGCCCCGGCGAGCTGCTCGAAGACCCTGGCCAGCGTCATTGTGGTTCCTCCTGTCTCTCCGCCCCGGCCCGGGCGGCGGCGCTCGGGCCGCCTCCCGCGCGGGGCTCCCCCGAACTGCGGGCGCCTGGTCAGCGTCCGCGCACGCACTTGTCGTAGAGGTCCAGCAGCCGCCCGCGCGGATCGTAGACCCCCTTGAGCCGCCGGTAGGTCTCCCCGTCGTAGTACCGCCAGAACTCGTCCCGGCCGTAGAAGGCCGTCGAGTACAGGGACTTGTGGCCGTCGAGGGCGGCGACCTTACGCTCGATGAGCCGGTTGTGGTACTCGGGGATCTGCCCCGGCGGGATCCGCACCGTCCCCCAGAAACCGGCGTTCACGTAGGGGCGGCCCACGTCGAGCGGGTACAGCGGCCACCGCTCCTTCGCACGCAGCGGGCACAGCCAGATCGGGCTCATGCCCACCTTGTCGTGGAAGAACTCCAGGAACTCCGGAAGCCGCTCGACCGGCACCTCGATGTCCTGGATGACGTCCTCGCGGGGCCGCAGCCCCCGCCACCGCTCCGCGCGCGCGACGATCTGGTACCGGCGGTCGTAGGCGACCAGCTTGCGGTACACGTCGGAGCGCTTGAACTTGCCGGGCCACAGCCGCCGGACCGTCGGGTTCTGCACGCCGAACGCGCCCGAGCACCAGAACCAGTCGGTGTCCCAGCGCCAGATGTAGTCGCGGATCGTGAGGAAGTCGACCGACCGCTGCTGGATCGACCTGTAGTAGATCTTCTGGCCGGTATAGTCGGAGGTGTAGGGCGCGGAGTCGGCGAAGAAGCCGAGCGTGATGTACTGCTCGTCCGCGCCGAAGACCGTCCCGTCCATGAAGTCGACGGTCTCGTCCTCGAACGTCCCGGACTCGGTGATCTCCCCCAGGACGCGGGCGAGCTCCGCCGCGTCGGTGAACCGCAGGTGCCGCAGCCGGACGTAGGGCCGGACGGGGCGCAGCTCGATCTTCAACCGGAGGCTGTAGCCGAGCGTCCCGTAGGAGTTCGGGAAGCCGTAGAACAGGTCCTTGTGCTCGTTGTCGCGCGTCGCCGTGACGACCTGCCCGTCGCCGGTGAGGACCTCCAGCTCCAGGACGCCCTCGTGCGGCAGCCCGTCGCGGAACGACGTCGACTCGATGCCGAGCCCGGTCACCGCCCCGCCCAGCGTGATCGTCTTCAGCTGGGGGACGACCGTCGGCATCAGCCCGTGCGGCAGCGTCGCGTCGACCAGGTCCTCGTAGGTGGTCATGCCCTGGACCTGCGCGGTCCGCTCGTCCGGGTCGACGCTCAGCACCTTGTCGAAGCCGGAGACGTCCAGGCCGGGCGCCGCCGAGGGGTCGCGCCACCGGAACAGGTTCGAGGTCCGCTTGGCCAGCCGCACCGGCGTGCCCTCCGGAATGGCCTGGTAGGACCTCCTGAGCGCCTCCACCGCCCGCTGGTGATCGCCCTTGATCGCAAGCTCCGTCATCTACCCCTCCCTCGCATAGTTAATCGATCATCCCATGCATGGTCCACATAACTCGGACGTTAAAGGAGTCACAGGTAGAGAGGGGAATAAACCCACGGGCGTGCGCATAGGCGTCGTTCCATCTCCTGGAGGCGGCCGGTCGCGCTCGACGCGACCACGTCAACCCTCCCCGGAGGGGTACTCCGACAAACCCGAGCCGCGTTCAACGCCAGGCCCGCGCGCCCCGCGTCACTTCACCAGGCGCAGGATCCACGGATAGTGGAACGTCTGGCCGGTCAGCGCGAAGACGGCCGCGATCGCCGACAGCACCCACGCCACCGCGTACACGACCCCGCCGACGCCGAAGGTGACGATCGTGAGCAGCAGCAGCGTCACCTGGAAGTTCACGGCCTCCGCCGCCTGCCGCCGGACGTAGGGCGACCGCTTGCCGCTCAGCAGCATCAGCACCAGCGGGCCGACGAACAGCGTGGGGACGGCGACCGCGTGCGCGGCGGCGGCCAGCATCCGGTCCTCGCCCGTGGCGGCCTCGCCCCCGGCCGGCGCGGGCGCCGCCGGGACGGGCACCAGATCGAGGAGGACGGCGCCGAGGTCGTTGCGCGTCTTGGCCGTCATCGCCAGCTGCACGCGCATGTCGAACTCGTCCTCGTCGAGCCGCCCCTCGGCGTAGGCGTCCTGAAGCCGCTGGATGACCGGTTCCCGCTCGGCGTCCGAGACCCGCAGATCCCCCACCGCGTAGCTGCTGTTCATACGCCCATGGTCCGCGCGGCACCGCCGCGGGGCCATCAGGGAAGACCCTGAGGATCCCCTGAATTCCGCTGGACGTACTCCTTCCCGGGGGTCAGGCGCCCGCCGAAAAGCTCGGGCACCGTGACGAACACGTACCCCTCGGCGGCCAGCCGGTCGATGATCTTCGGAACGGCCTTCACACTCGTCGGATGGATGTCGTGCATCAGCACGATGTAACCCGGCCGCGCCGCCTTCAGCACCCGCTTCTCGACGTAGGCGGTGTCGCGGTGCTCCCAGTCGAGGGGGTCGACCGACCACAGCACCTGGGCCATCCCCAGCTCCCGCGTGATCTTCGTCAGCCGCTCGGAGGTCGACCCGTAGGGCGGCCTGAGCAGGGTGGGCGTGACCCCGGACGCCCGCCGGATCGCGTCCTGCGTCCGGGTCAGCTCCTCCATGATCTTCTTGTGGGACGCCCGCCCGAGGTCGGCGTGGGTGTAGCTGTGGTCGGCGATCTCGTGCCCGGCCTCCAGCTCGCGCCGCACGAGCTCCGGATACTTCGCCGCGTTCTCCCCCACGATGAAGAACGTCGCCCGGACCTTGCGGGCGGCGAGGATGTCGAGCAGCTCCGCGGTGCTCTCCGCGGGCCCGTCGTCGAACGTCAGCGCCAGGCACTTGGCCCGCGCGCAGTCGGGCGGCGGCGGCTTCGGCGGCGCGGCCGGTCGCGGCGGGGGCTTCGCCTTCGCGGGCTCGGCGCGCGCGATGGGTCCCACCTGGCCCTGGGCCGGGGTGAGGGTGCTCAGGAGCCCGAACACCGCGACCGCGAGCACGGCTCCGGCCACCCGCCGAACAAGGTTCGGCCCGTTCATCGACACCCCCGCGTGATGATCCCCCGAAGGCGCCAGTCTAGGGCGCGGCCCCCCGGCCCGCCGGGGTCGTCGCCGCTGTGTCGGGAACCAGGGCGCCGCCGGTCTCGTTATCGTCGTACACCGCAAGCCCGCTCCGGAGCTCCTCCGGGCGGGACCCGACGACGGGGTGAGGGATGAGGTTCCGGGACCGGTTCGGGATCCGCAGGCACCGCGGGTCCACGGTGACCAGGCTCGACAGGGAGGCGACGGACTCCGACATCGAGGCGCTGATCGCCTTCGCCCGCGCCCGCCGCGGCGTCGAGTTCTTCGTCGAGCCCGAGACGTACGCCACCGACACCACGGCCGTCGCCGTCGCCCACGACGGCGAGTGGACCCGCCGCCGCGTCGGCTCCCCCAAGGTCATCGGCAAGGTGGCCCGCGACCTCGGCCTGCCCGTCTACGACGTCCAGATCGTCGGCTACCCGCCCCGCATGCGCGCCTGGAACGACCGCAACCACGACCGGCGCATCGACCCCGGCACCCCGGGCCAGGCCGTCTCCTCCTGACCCGTTCGCGGAGTCCCGGAAGCCGGAGGCCGGGGGCCCTCGGGTGTCGCGGGGCGCGGGCTCGTCCCCATGCTCGGCGTCCTGGTCGATCCGGGGCCGATGAGTTCTGGTAGCGGCCGGAGTCAGTTTGGTCATGACTACGCAGGTACTCGAGACTCCCGAGGTCGACCTCGTCTACGACGTCCACGGGCCGCCGCCGACCGCCGGCGGGCGCCCGCCGCTGTTCATGGTCGGCCAGCCCATGGACGCCGGCGGCTTCGGTGCGCTGGCGTCGCACTTCCCTGACCGCACCGTGGTCACCTACGATCCGCGCGGTCTCGGCCGCAGCATCCGCAAGGACGGCCGCGTCGACCAGGTGCCCGAGACCCAGGCCGGCGACCTGCACGCCCTCATCGAGGCGCTCGGCGCGGGCCCGGTCGAGATGTTCGCGAGCAGCGGCGGGGCGGTGACCGCGCTCGCGCTCGTGACCGCCCACCCTGAGTGCGTGACCACCCTCGTGGCGCACGAGCCGCCGCTCATCGCGGTGCTTCCCGACGCCCGGGCCGCCGAGCGCGCCCGGGCCGGCGTCCGCGACGCCTACGAGGACGCGGGCTCGGGCGCCGGCATGGCGGCCTTCATCGTGATGACGTCGTGGCAGGGCGAGTTCACCGACGCCTACTTCGCCCAGCCCGCGCCGGACCCCGCCGCGTTCGGGATGCCGACCGAGGACGACCGGTCCCGTGACGATCCGCTGCTGTCCGACCGGTCGTGGGCGATCAGCGACTACCGGCCCGACGTCGACGCGCTGACCGCGGCACCGGTCAGGATCGTGATCGCGGTGGGCGAGGAGTCCGGGGATACCTTCACCGCACGCACCTCGGTGGCGATGGCCGAGCTGCTCGGTCAGCGACCGGCCGTCTTCCCGAGTCACCATGGTGGCTTCGTCGGCGGCGAGTCCGGCTACGCCGGGCAGCCCGAGGCCTTCGCGCGCAGGCTCCGCGAGGTGCTCGGCGACGCCGGCTGACGGTGGTCCTTCAGAACCCGGCGCCCAGGTGCTCGGCGCGCTCACCCTGTCCGCCGCCCTCGCGGCTGCGGTCACCCACGACGCCGCACGCGCCACCGGCCTCCGTCTGCGCCATGGCTTTCCTCCCGGTAGTCCGGTCACCGGGCCGCTCGCGCTCCGCCGTTCGCCGAACGGTCCAGGTTCTGCGGACGGGCCATGCCCGTCCGCAGTTTGGCGGGTGCGATGCCTGCGTTGACCACTTCGCGGAGGATGACGGCCATGGAGTAGGCGGGATCGGCGTCCAGGGCGCGCTGCAGGGCGACGTTGGCCAGGCCGCCGTCGCCGGCGGAGTAGGCGGCGAAAGCCAGCAGGGACGCGGGCGCCGGGACGCGGGCGGGGTCGACGCGGCGGACGATGTCGCGCCAGAACGCGATGTCGGCGGCCGATGCGTCCTCTTCGAGGCGGATCCAGGTCTCGTCGCGGACGCGCGGGTCGGTGAGGACGAGGCCGAGCCAGGCGACCTCGTCGTCGGTCGGGCGGGAGCCGGTGCGGGCGCGGGCCGTCAGCGCGAGGACGAAGGCGAGGTCGTCTTCGGCGGACGAGATCGGCCGGGCCAGGTAGCGCCGCTCGGCGCGCTCGGCGGCGCAGCGCATAGCGGTGCGGGCAGGGCCCTCGGGCGGCCGGACGGAGGCGATCAGCTCGGCGCGGTCGGCCAGGGCCACGTGGCCTCCGAAGGTCGCCTCGGCGGCGACGGCGCTGGCGGAGATGTCATACGGGGTGCCTTCGGGTGGGCAGCAGACGTCGTCGCAGGTGAGCGACCACCAGCGGCCGTCGGCGACGCGGATGGCCTCGGCGACGGGGACGCCGGCGGCGTCCAGGGCCGCGCGCATGGGCCGGGCGGCCTCCGCCACCTCGCCCGGCGGGCCGTACCCGAGCAGGAGCGAGCGGGCGAAGCCGTTGCCGGCCAGGACGGCGGCGACGCGTTCGGCGGCGCCCGGCGCCGGTAAGTCGAGCCGGATCGCGCATGTGCCGCCGGATCGTCCCTCGAAGCCGATGACGACGAGGCTGCGCGAGGGGTGGAAGCCGAGCAGGTAGGGGACGGCCGCGATGGCGTCCTGGGCGGAGCGGATCACCAGTGATGTCATGGGTCGAGGTTCTCAGGGGCGGCGGAGGCGCCGCCGCGGCTCTCGGAACTGTGGATAACTCCCGGGTGATTACGGGGCGCGGTCGTGCGGGACGGGACGCGGGTGTCGGCCGCGGGCGGTAGCGTTGGGCGACGTGCCCGCCCCTGATCTGCTGACCGGCAGCGAGACCCAGATTCCCGACATGGCGACCCTGCTCGCCGCGGCCGTCGCGTCCGTCGGGGGCGCCGAGCGCCCCGGGCAGGTGGCGATGGCGCGGGCGGTCGAGAAGGCCATCGACTCCGGGGAGCACGTCGCCGCGCAGGCCGGCACGGGGACGGGCAAGTCGCTCGCCTACCTGGTCCCCGCGATCCGCCACGCCGTCAAGGAGGAGACGACCGTGGTCGTGTCCACGGCGACGATCGCGTTGCAGCGCCAGCTCGTCGACCGCGACCTGCCGCGGCTCGCGGAGGCCCTCGGCCCGCTGCTCGGGACGGAGCTGAAGTTCGCGATCCTCAAGGGGCGCCGCAACTACCTGTGCCTGCACCGGGTGCAGACGGGCGTGCCGGAGGAGGAGGACGGCGGGCCGAGCCTGTTCGACCCGCAGCAGCTGTCCACGCTCGGACGGCAGGTCAAGCGGCTGAACGAGTGGGCCGAGGAGACCAAGACCGGCGACCGCGACGAGCTGGTGCCGGGGGTGGGCGAGCAGGCGTGGCGGCAGGTCGCCGTGACGGCGAAGGAGTGCCTGGGCGCGCAGCGGTGCCCGCAGGGCAGCGAGTGCTTCGCCGAGCTGGCGCGGGCGGAGGCCGGCGAGGCGCACATCGTCGTCACCAACCACGCGCTGCTGGCCATCGACGCCCTGGAGGAGTTCCAGGTCCTGCCCGAGCACGACGTGGTGATCGTCGACGAGGC
>NZ_JBEZJP010000389.1:0-7937 GCF_040653175.1 Actinomadura sp. NPDC048032 | reverse complement strand
GCCGCGGCCGAGCCGGTGCTCGCGCGCCACCTCACCGGCCTGGCGGTGGCGGCCCTGTGTCGTCGATGCCGAGCGGGGCCGGCAGGTGGTCGACCCGCAGGCCGGTGGGGTGCAGCGTCCGGTGGGGGGCGGCCGCCGGCGCCGCCAGGGCGGGCGCCGCGACCGCGCCGCTCGCCGTGACCGCGGCGGCGGCGACCCCGCCTGCCTGGACGAACCTTCTCCGCGACAACTCGTTCATGCTGGGCTCCTCGGGGGGTGGGTGGAGCGGTAGGGGGAAAGGCGGGGCGCCGGTCCGGTGGGCGCCGGTCCGCGCCCACCGGACGGTGCGTCAGGGGGCGGTGCCGTGGAAGGTGTGGGTGCCGGAGCCGACCAGGGCGGGCTCGTCGGTTCCGGGGACGTGCACCCGCGCGGTGCTGCCCGCCGGGACCGTGACCCGGAGGGTGACCTTGCCGTTCTCCAGCGTCCAGGAGGAGCGGACCTCGCCGTACGGCGTCCGCCGGGTGGCGGAGGCGCTGGTGAGGTCGCCCACCACGGCCGGGGCGATGACCAGGTCGCGGTACCCGGCGGAGCCGGGCGCCTGCCCGATGCCGGCGAGCCGGCCGGAGAACCAGGAGTCGATCGCGCCGAGCATGAAGTGGTTCTGCGACTGGCCGGCGCCGCCGTCCCACGACTCGCCCAGGGCGGTGTTGCCGTGGACGACCTGGTACCCGTAGCTCGGACTGTCCGTCTGCGTCGCGACCTTGTAGATGACGTCGTCGGGCAGGACGCGGAACGCCGACGGCAGCGAGATCTCGCCGAGCAGCAGGTGGTACCCGGCGTTCCGGACACTGGCCACCAGGTGGTCCAGCAGCCGCCGGCGCTGGTCGGCGGGCACGGCGCCCATGTCCAGCGCGATGGCCTCGGCGCCCTGGCCGCCGCCCCCGAAGGTGCCGGTCGCGGGGTCGTAGAGCTTGGCCGACAGGGCCTTGGCGCTCCTGTCGGCCTTGGCCCGATAGGCGGCGGCGCCGGCCTCGTCGCCGAGCGCGCCGGCGATCCGGGACATGGTGTCGGCGATCCGCCACCACCCGTACGTCCCCGAGACGACCTTCGGGAACGTGCGGTCGGGGGTGAACCAGTCGCCCAGGGTGTAGTCGGTCAGCCCGTCGGAGACGCGGCCCTCGATGTACGCGGCGTACCGCTTCATCGCGCCGTAGTACGTCCGCATGGTCTCGGTGTCGCCGTAGTTCAGGTAGAGCTGCCAGGGGACGGCGACGAACGCGCCGCCCCAGTTGGAGTCGTCCCTGTAGGTGCCCGGCAGGACCGTGTAGTCCGGGACCGTGGACGGGACGAGCCCGGCCTCGGTCTGCGCGTCCGCCATGTCCTGGACGATCTTGCGGAGCTGGGCGTGCACGTCGTAGTTGGCGGCGAGCGCGTCGCCGACGAGGTGGTCCTGCTCCAGCCAGCCGAGCTTCTCCCGGCTCGGGCAGTCGGTGAGGACGCTCATCATGTTCCCCTCGATGGCCCGGCGGATCAGCCCGTGGATGCCGTTGAGGAGGTCGTTGGACGAGCTGAACGAGCCCGCGGAGTCGTTGTCGGCGCGCAGCACCTGGCCCCGGACGGAGATCGTCGCGCCTTCCGGCAGGCCGCGCACCTCCAGGTAGCGGAAGCCGTGGTAGGAGAACCGCGGATGCCATGTCTCGGAATCCGCGGTGCGCGTCGTGTACTCGTCCCACAGCGGCGCCCCGACGTTGCTGGCCGACTGGAACGCGCGGCCGTCCTTGAGGCTCTCGGACGGCAGGATCCGCACGGACGTCCCTGCCGGGGCCTGGACGGTGATCTCCGGACGGCCCGCGATGTTGCGGCCGACGTCGAAGACCCGGTAGCCGTCGCCCGCCCCGATCTGCCGTCCCTCCAGCGTCTCGGCGACACGGACGGGTTCGGCGACCCGCCCGCTCAGCGCGCCGGGCGCCGTGACGGGCACGGCCGCCTCCCAGCCGGAGCGGGACGCGCCCGGCCTGTCCCAGCCGGGCCGCTCGCGGCGGGCGTCGTGGTCCTCGCCCCCGTACCAGTTGGAGAACGTGACGGGTCCGAGGACGGTCTTCCACGTGCCGTCGCTGGCCACCCGCACGACGCGGCCGTCGGCGAGGGTGACCTCCAGCTGGGCCATCAGCTTGGGGTCGCTGATCGTCCCGCTGAACTTGCGGTAGCGGTCGGGCGTGGAGATCACGTTGGCGATGCCGTTGCCCAGCTCGACGCCGAGCGTGTTGCCGCCGGAGCGCAGCATCCTCGTGACGTCGTAGGTCGCGTACTGGACGCGCTCGGCGTACGCGGTGTTGGCCGGCTCCAGTTCGGCGTCGCCGACGCGGTGCCCGTTCAGCCGGGCCTCGTAGACGCCGAGGCCGGCCACGTAGAGGCGGGCCCGGCGGACGCCGCCGGGCAGCCCGAAGTCCTTCGCGAAGATCGGCAGCGCCTCGGGGACGGGCGACTCGGGCGGCTCCTGGCCGGTGACCGCCGCCTTCGCCGCGAAGGGCCCCTCGGCCGAGTCGGAGGCGGCGACCGAGAAGTCGACGGGGGCGTACGGGACCTTGCCGCCCTCGACGCCCTGGTCCGTGCGCGGGTAGAGGAGGACCTCGTCGAAGTCCTTGGCCGCCTGGAGGTCCACGGTGAGGGTGAGCGGCTTGTCGGAGACGTCCGCCTTGCCGTAGGCGGAGCTGGACCAGCCGGCGAACTCCTGGTTCGTGGTCTGCGTGCCGTCGGTGAGGTAGCGGGTCCCCCACTTGCGGTTGACGTTGCCGCCGTTGTCGGACGCGGTGACGGTCCTGCCCTTGGCGAGGTTGGTGTCCGGGTCGCCGGAACTGCGCACCTCCAGTTCGGCGAGCTGGAGCCGCCAGGTCCGGTCCGGCAGCTGCTCGACCTTGGGCAGGCCGAGCTTCGTCACGTCCAGCCGGACGTAGCGCGCGGTGGTCTTCGGCAGCTTCACCACGATGGGGGCGGGCTTCTTGCCGGTGACCTGCCAGTCCTTCTGGCCGATCCAGCCGCCCCGCCAGTCGCTCTGGGACGTCAGGCCCGTCTCGAACCAGGACGGCGACGACCAGCCGGAGGGCCGGGGGCCCGTCCAGACGCGGACGCGCCAGTACACCCGGGTCCGGCTGCCGATCGGCTTGCCCGCGTAGTCGGCGCGCTGGCCGGCGGACGCCACCCGGCCGGAGTCCCAGAGGTCGGGGCTTCCCTCCCGCAGGGCCTTCTCGCTCGTGGCGGCCTGGATCCGGTACGCGGTCTGGGTGACGTTCCGCCCGCCCTGGAGCTGCCAGGTCAGCGGCGGCGTCGTGTCGTCGATGCCGAGGGCCTGGCCGAGGTCGGCGGCCTTCAAGCGGGTGACGTGGGCCTCCGCGTCCGCGTGAACCGGGGCGGCCAGGAAGGTCACCGGGAGGGCGACGGTGACGGCCGCGGCCGCCGGGCCGCGCAGTGGCCTGCGCGAGGCGGTGGTCATGCGCGGTCGCTCTGGAGCCGGTGGGACCCGCGCAGCCCCTCGATGTAGACGTACTCGCCGTCGCTGTGGACGCCCTTGGCTTGTGCGCGGGCGCCGTCCCAGACGAGGCGTCCGTCGACGCGGACCTCGACCCGGGCGCCGAACGTCGGCACGCCGGCGCGGCCGACGGTGGTGCCCGGAGCCTTCAGGTGCGCGGAGTAGGTCCCGCCGGAGACCTTCCAGGAGGCGTCGACCGCGCCGACCGGCGTGGTGATCCGGCCTTGCGCGAACGTGAGGTCGGCCGGGTGCGGGACGAAGTCGAACGACCGCCCGCCCGTGCCGGTGGGGTTCAGGCCGAGCACGGAGAACGTGAGGGCCGGGGTCGGGCCCGTCGCCCAGGCGTGCGCGAGGCTGACGTAGGAGCTGCAGAAGACGCACCCGTCCCCCGGGTTGCGGAACGACTCCCAGAAGGTGCTGCCGGTCCCCTCCGGGTGGTTGAGCATGTAGCCCCACTGGCGCCGGATGATGTCCACGCCGGCCTGGTCGGCGGCCTGGCCGCCGGCGGCGAAGTGGGCGTTCACCTCCATGGAGCCGGAGAAGACGCCGGGGTTGCCCTTGTTCTCCGGGGCGGTCGAGGTGATCTCGTTCCAGTTGCCCTTGAGGGACTCGCTGATGCGGCGCGCCTGCCGCCGGTCCGCGAGGCCGTACCAGACGGCGAGGGAGTTGTCCGCCTGCGGGTGAATCGTCGAGTTCGGATAGAACTTGTATGCGCCGGCGGTCTCGTCCCAGAAGTTCGCGTTGATGGCGGTCCGGAGCGCGGCGGCCCGCTCGGCGTAGGACGCGGCCAGGGAGTCGTCGCCCTGCGCCTTGGCGAGCTGCGAGCCGGTGTCGAGGACGCGCCACATCAGCACGTTCGCGATGAGGTTCTCGCCCTTGGCCAGGATCCGGACGGAGTCGGACGTGCCGGTGATGGACACCAGGCCCTTGTCGTCCATCTTCCGGGTGATGAAGTCGACGCCCTTCCGGTACCGGTCCCACACGCCGGACACCCAGCCCGTGTCCCCGGTGTAGCGGTAGTAGTCCCAGCTCGCGGCGAGCGTCCACAGGTGGTAGGTGTCCGAGCCGTACTTGTTCAGCTCGGGCCCGGCGTAGGGGAGCTCGCCGGTGTCGCGCTGGTGCTGGTACACGGTGGTGAGCGCGTTGCGGGCGGACTCGGTGTCGTTGAACGCCGCGTAGGCGCTCGGGATCTCGATGCCGAGGTCGCCGGGCCAGACCGTCCGGTCGCGCTTGGCGCCGTCCACGAGGATCGTGTCGCCGACGCCGATGTCGCCGGTGCTGTCCCACAGCGCCGCCGGGGGCTCCCAGACCCGGCCCGTCTTCGGGGAGATCGTGTTGAGCTGGACGGTGTAGGCGCCCGCGTACCAGATGCGGTTGAGCAGGTCGTCGCTCGAATAGAAGTAGTTCGCGTACTTCGACGGGTCCTTCATCGCCGGCGCGGGGGTGAAGGACAGCGACACCTTGTCCAGGTCGACCCGGCCGCCGGAGGACAGGAAGATCGTCAGGTAGCGGAAGCCGCCCCGGAGCAGTCCGGGGGGCGTGGTGTAGGACGTGGCGCCGTCGACGTCCACGGAGAGGGCGCCGTCGCGGCTGCGGGGGCCTCCGGTCGACGCGTCGCTCGTCGTGTCCACGTAGGTGGACGACTCGGAGAACGCGACGCCGACCTTCTGCGGGCCGTCCGAACCGGCGAAGCGCAGCGTGGTGAGTCCGCTGACCTCCTTGCCGAAGTCGAGCGTGACGGACGCTCCGGCCCCGGTCAGGCTGGTCGTGCCGCCCTTCAGGACGGCGGCCGGGTCCGCCACGGTGCCGCTGGTCCTGAAGACCGACACCGGGTGGAGCGTCCGCGACGAAGGAGACAGGTTGTAACGCTGCCACGGGGCCGCGGCGCGGCCCGGCTCGGCGTAGGCGGTGCCGAGCGGGGCCGCCTGGGCGGCGGTGAGGGCGGACAGTCCGAGAGCGACGGCGGCTACGCCGCGACGGCGCCTGGATACGCTGGTGTGCATGGGTTCCTCGCAAATGTGTTCTTAGCGGGACATGGGGTGAGGGGTCCACCGTGCGGGAGGGCGGGCCAACGCCCTCCCGCACGTTCGGCGGTTCAGCGGGCGGGGACCACCGCCTCGCCGTAGGGAACGAGCCTGACCGGCCCGACCAGCCCGTACCTCTGGCGGGACGCGCCGCCGTACACGCCGGGGTCGGAGACGCGGAGCCGGTTGTTCAGCGTCGTGGCGACCTCGACCTCGATCGTGTTGGCGCCCCGGCGCAGCCAGGGGCCGATGTCCACGACCGGGACGATCACGCTGACCGGGAGCCGGTGGCCGTTGACGCTCACGCGGCAGGTGTCGAAGACCTCGCCGAGCTCCAGCATCGCGCCGCCGCCCGTCCAGTCCACGGTGGTGCTGTAGGTGCCGATGCCGGAGACGTCCGCGAGTTCGGGGATGTCCGGCCACGCCTTGAGCCCGTCGAGCTCCAGGTCGTGCCGCTTCACTCCGTCCGGCGTCATGTCCTCCACCTGGAGCCGCCAGGCGGTGAGGGTCCGCGCCTCGGGCACGGCGCCGATCACGGTCTGCACGGTGCGGCCGCCGCGCAGCGTGGTGGAGTAGGTGCCCGCGGCCCTCGCGCGGGCGACCAGGCGCTGCCGGTCGACGCGGAGCTCGGCCTGCGAGGCGGTGGCGGACGGGGCCTCACCGCCGCGCGCCAGAATGATCACGGTGGCCTCGGACGGCTGCAGCGCCACCCGCAGCGTGATCGTGTCGCCCTCCTCGCGGTAGACGGCGACCCGCTCGGTCTCGCCCGTCCACAGGTCCAGCCGGTACGGGACGGCCTCGCGGTCGGACCGGGTGAAGGTGACCTCGTGGTCGATCGCCGCGACCGGCGGCTTGACGGTCTCGGCGTGCTTGCCGTTGCAGAGGTAGAAGTAGTCGGCGCGGCCGTCCCGCCGGTGGGCGGTGAGGAGCGTGGACGCCTCCGCGTAGGCGACCGCCGGGCGCAGGCCGAGGTCGGCCAGCGCCCCGGGCACGTCGGCCTCGGCGGCGACGACGCGGACGCGCGGCTGCGCGAACACCTGCGTGAGGACGGCGCGCAGCTGCTCGTTCTCGCCGTCGCGCGCCAGGCCGGGGACGGTCGCGGCCGACCAGTCGCCGAGGAACACCAGCGGCAGGCCCGCCTTCGTCAGCCTGAGCATGGTGCGGGCGGTGCCGAGCGGCAGCGTGCACTCGTTGCCGCCGAAGCGGTCGCCCTCGACGAACACGACCTTGTAGGCGGGGCCGTCGGGGGCGAGCCGCCCGCCGGACACGGTCGCGGACGGCAGGTCGAGCAGCGGCGCGCTGATGAGCTGGTGCGTCCAGCCCAGCGGGACGCCGCTCTTGGTGAACCACCCGGCGCCGATGCCGGTCTTGGTGTAGCCCTTCTGGCGGAACACGGCCACGTCGATGCGGCTCTTGCCGGCCTGCATGGCCAGGTGGACGCGCGCCAGGTAGCCGGCCACGTCGGGGACGTGCCGCCAGGTCGGCTGGCGCGGTCCCCACGACTCGGAGAACCCGATGCCGCCGTTGTAGGGGGTGAAGGCCGCGAAGCCCGGCCACGCCGCTGCCGGCGCGGCGGCGTAGGAGAAGCCGTGCAGGACGGTCTGGTTGAGCCCGGCCGCGTAGGCGCCGCCCATCGTGCGGAGGAACTTGCCCCAGGTGGTGTTGTAGGCGCCGCCCTGGTAGGCCCCCGCCTCGCAGGAGAGGACCTTCCGTCCCCCCATGTCGCGGCCGCCGGCGAGGGCGCGGTAGTCGTCCAGGTTCTTGAACCCGAGCGACTCGCCCTCCGGGACGTCCAGGATCGCGGCGGTGTGGATGGCGTCGGTCTCCAGCCCGTACGGCTGCGCGCGGTACTCCAGCCCGATCGAGTGCGCCCACTTCGCGAGCGCCGCGAAGTGGAACTCGTTGAACAGGTCGGAGACCGTCTGCCAGAAGTCGTGGCGGACGTGGGCGGTGGTCGCCGCGTCGTAGGCGAACTTGGTGTTCTCCTTGAGGCGGACGATCACCGGCAGGTACGGCATGAGGTCGTAGCCGCGGCGGCGCCGGAACTCGGCGGGCAGGTCGGGCGTCCAGTTCAGCGCCGCCGTCTCCAGCTCGATCGAGTCCTCGAACAGCGTCCCGCCCGCCCGCTTGATCAGCTTGCGGATGTCGCGGGTGAGCAGGCGCGCCTCCCAGAACGCGGTGACGGCGCGGGTCCCGGCGCGGCTGAAGTGGTCGACGACGCAGCTGTCCGGGGACGAGTGCGGGCCGGACTCCGGCCGCTGCCCGCTGCCGCGCCGCCAGTAGGAGAACAGCAGCCAGTCGCCGCCCTCCGGGGCCGTCCAGGTGATCCGCTCCCCCGCGACCTTCGGGGTCAGGTCGGTGAACGACGCGGGGTCGAGGCCGGTCTCCTTGCGGGTGGTGTTCGCGGC
>NZ_JBEZJP010000388.1:0-7942 GCF_040653175.1 Actinomadura sp. NPDC048032 | reverse complement strand
TCGTCCCGTACGGGTCGCAGCCGGTGACCGACAAGAAGGCCCTCCAGGACGAGGCCGCCAAGTGCACGAGCAGAACCCTATGCTGGGCCTGCGCGGCGTGCGGCTGGGTTTGGTGATTCCCGGTCTGTTCGCGATGCAGGTGCGCGCGATCGCCGAGGCCGCGGCGGCGCGCAGGCGGGCGGGCGGCGACCCGCGCCCGGAGATCATGATCCCGCTGGTCGGGGCGGTCCAGGAGCTGGAGGCCGTGCGCGACGAGGCGCGCGACATCCTCGCCGCGGTCAGGGAGTCGAGCGGGGTCGACGTCCCGGCGCTGATCGGCACGATGATCGAGCTGCCGCGGGCGGCGCTGACCGCCGGGCAGATCGCCGAGGCCGCCGAGTTCTTCTCCTTCGGCACCAACGACCTCACCCAGACGACCTGGGGCTTCTCCCGCGACGACGTGGAGGCGGCGTTCTTCTCGCGCTACCTGGAGCTCGGGATCTTCGGGGTGTCGCCGTTCGAGACCCTCGACCGCGAGGGGGTCGGCAGGCTCGTGCGCATCGCCGCGGAGGAGGGCCGCCGGGCGCGTCCCGGCCTCAAGCTCGGCATCTGCGGCGAGCACGGCGGCGACCCCGACTCGGTGCACTTCTGCCACGAGGTGGGGCTCGACTACGTGTCCTGCTCGCCGTTCCGCATCCCCGTGGCGCGGCTGGAGGCGGGCCGCGCGGCCATCGAGGCCGCCGACGCCTCCGGGGGCAGCGACAGCCGCTGACGTCCCGCCCGGCGGCCGGGCCACCGCGCCCGGCCGCCGGGACCGATGTGGGACGGATGACACGCCGTCCTGGCGAACCTGGCGCGCATGCCGGAACATCTCACTAACGTGTCCGATGCGATGACGTTGGAAGCGGAGTTGCCGGAGTTCACGCCGGAAGACGATGAGACGGACGGTCCCGACGAGCGGGCGGACGGGCCGCGGCGGCGCCGTGGGCGCGGCCGGTGGCGCCGGTCGCCCTGGTTCGCGATCCCGGCCGGGATCCTTACCGGGCTGCTGGCGATCGCGGTGCTGACGCCGCTCGCCGTCGGCGCGCGGATCTGGCACCAGGCCCGCCAGGACGAGCGGCCCCGCTCGGACGCGATCATCGTGCTGGGCGCCGCGCAGTACAACGGGGTGCCGTCCCCGACGCTGAAATGGCGGCTCCAGCACGCCCTGGACCTGTACCGCCACGGGGTCGCGCCTGCCATCGTGACGGTGGGAGGCAAGGCCCCTGGCGACAACTACACCGAGGCGGGGGCCGGCCGGAACTGGCTGATCACCAAGGGCGGCGTGCCCGCCTCCCGGGTCTTCGAGGTGCCCGTCGGGCGCGACACGCTGGAGAGCATGAAGGCCGTCGGCAGGGAGTTCGACCGGCACCACTGGTCCTCGGGCGTGATCGTCACCGACCCGTGGCACGGGCTGCGGTCCAAGAAGATGGCCGAGGACAGCGGCATCAAGGCCGCCGCGTCGCCGACCCGCAGCGGCCCCAGCGTGCAGACCCGCGACACCCAGTTCCACTACATCGTCCGCGAGACCGGCGGGTACCTGTCGTACGTGCTGCTGGGCAAGAGCGTCCAGGTGCCGGACGAGACCATCAAGCGGATCCACATCGACCCGTCCGCGACGCCCTCGGCGTCCCCGCCCTCCTCGTCGTCGTCCCCGCCCCCGTCCTCGCCGTCGCCGGGCCGCTGAGGACCCTCGCGGCCCTCTACCCTGGATAGGGACATGACGATCAACGTGACCACGGGCTACCACGGCCGTGACAAGGAACGCTGGGCGCCCGAGCCCCCCAAGCGGCGCGACCGCACGGCGTTCGAACGCGACCGGGCCCGGGTGCTGCACAGCGCCGCCCTCCGCCGGCTGGCCGCCAAGACGCAGGTCGCCTCGCCCGGCGCCGACGCCGTGGCCGACACCGTGCAGAGCCTGCGCACCCGCCTCACCCACTCGCTGGAGTGCGCGCAGGTCGGCCGCGAACTGGGCAAGTCGCTCGGCTGCGACCCCGACCTGGTGGAGACGGCCTGCCTGTCGCACGACATAGGGCATCCGCCGTTCGGGCACAACGGCGAGTACGCGCTCGACATCGTCGCCCGCGACTGCGGCGGGTTCGAGGGCAACGCGCAGAGCCTGCGCGTCCTGACCAGGCTGGAGCCGAAGTCCTTCGCCGCCGACGGCCCGCCCCTGCACGGCCGCAGCGTCGGCCTCAACCTGACCCGCGCCGCGCTGGACGCCGCGATGAAGTACCCGTGGTCGCAGGCCGAGGCCGTGAACGGCAAGTTCGGCGTCTACGACGACGACGCGGACGTGGCGCGCTGGGTGCGCGACGGCGCCGAGCCGGGCCGCGCCTGCTTCGAGGCCCAGGTCATGGACTGGAGCGACGACGTCGCCTACTCCGTCCACGACCTGGAGGACGCGCTGGTCGCCGGGCACATCGACTTCAACCGCCTCGCCGACCCCGCCGAGCGCCGCCTCGTCGCCGCCACGGCGGCGAAGCTGTACTGCCCCGACGCCGGCCAGGCCGAGCTGGAGGAGCGCTTCGCCGCGCTGCTCGCCGAGCCCTGCTGGCCCGACCGCTACGACGGCACCCCGCGCAGCCACGCCGCCCTCAAGAACCTGACCAGCACCCTGATCGGGCGGTTCTGCCTGGCCGCCGAGACCGCCACGCGGGAGGCCTACGGCGACCGCCCGCTCACCCGCTACGCGGCGGAACTGATCGTGCCGCGCCGGCAGCGGCTGGAGAACGCCCTGCTCAAGGGCATCACGGCGCACTACGTGTGGATCAGTCACGAGGAGGTCAGGGCCCGCCAGCGGACGCTGATCACCGAACTCGCGGAGATGATGCTCGCGGGCGCGCCGGAGACCCTCGACCCGGGCTTCCGCGACGCGTTCACGGACGCCTCCGACGACGCCGCCCGGCTGCGCGCGGTGATCGACCAGATCGCCTCCCTGACCGACCTGTCGGCGATGGCCCGCCACCGCATGCTGGGCGGACGCGGGTACTGACCCGGGGGACGGCCCGGCGCGGGCGGGGGACACGCCTCGACGCGCCAGCCGACGGACCCTTGTCTCGTGGCAGGCGCCGCTGTAGGGATAGCTACAGGTCCACTACAGGAGGTCACCATGCCCGAGGAGACGTTCGTCATCGCCGGCGCCGGCCTGGCCGGGGCCAAGGCGGCCGAGACGCTCCGTGAGGAGGGCTTCGCGGGAAGGGTGCTGCTGGTCGGGGAGGAGATCGAGCGGCCGTACGAGCGGCCTCCGCTGTCCAAGGGGTTCCTGCTGGACAAGGAGCCCCGGGACAAGGCCCACGTCCACGAGGCGGACTGGTACGACAAGCACGATGTGGAACTCCGGGCCGGCACGTCCGTCGCGGCCGTCGACCGGGGGGCGCACCAGGTCCGGCTGTCCACCGACGAGCCGGTCGCCTACGACAAGCTGCTGCTGGCGACGGGCGCGTCCCCGCGCCGGCTGGACGTGCCGGGCTCCAAGCTCCAGGGCATCCACTACCTGCGGACGATGGCCGACTCGGCCGCGCTGAAGCAGGCGCTGGCGCCCGGCGGCCGCCGGGTCGTGGTGGCCGGGGCGGGCTGGATCGGGCTGGAGACGGCGGCCGCCGCCCGCGCGCACGGCAACGAGGTGACGGTCATCGAGCCGGAGCCGGTGCCGCTGCACGCCGCGATGGGGCCCGAGCTCGGCGGCATGTTCGCCGACCTTCACCGCGAGCACGGCGTGGTCCTGCGGATGGACGAGGGCGTGGCCGGGTTCTGGGGCGCCGGGCAGGTCTCGGCGGTGGTGACCTCCGGCGGCGCGGAGGTGCCCGCGGACGTCGTGATCGTCGGCATCGGGGTGCGGCCCAACAGCGGGCTCGCCGAGGCGGCCGGGCTGGAGGTGTCCGACGGGATCCTCGTCGACCAGTCGCTGCGCACGTCCGATCCCGACATCTACGCGGCCGGGGACGTCGCCAACGCCTACCACCCGCTGCTCGGCCGCCGGATCCGCGTGGAGCACTGGGCGAACGCGCTGAACGGAGGTCCCGCCGCGGCCCGCGCGATGCTCGGCCGGGACGTCGTCCACGACCAGCTCCCCTACTTCTTCAGCGACCAGTACGACCTCGGCATGGAGATGTCGGGCGTCGCGGCGCCGGGGGAGTACGACGAGGTCGTGTACCGCGGGGACGTCCCGGGACGGGAGTTCATCGCGTTCTGGCTGTCGGGCGGGCGGGTCGTCGCCGGCATGAACGTCAACGTGTGGGACGTCACCGGGGACGTCCAGGCACTGATCCGCTCCGGGCGCCCCGTGGACGCCGCCCGCCTCGCCGACCCGGGGGTGCCGCTCGCGGACCTGGCGTGAGGCGGCCGGGCCGGCTCGGCCGCGCCGGCGACGTACAGTCTGCCGAGTGGTTACCGACAAGATCACGACGCTGTCCCGGGCGCGCGCCGCGGTGACGCTGGCGTTCGCCGCGCACGGACTGCTCGGCGCCGCCTGGGTCGCCCGCATCCCCCAGATCAAGGAGCATCTCGGGCTGGGCGAGGGCGCGATGGGCGTGGCGCTGCTCGGCGCGCCCGTGGGCGTCGTCGCGGCGGTCCGGTTCGCGGGGCGGATCGTCGGCCGGTGGGGCAGCCGCGCGACGACGATCGCGGCGGGGGCCGCGGGCGCGCTGGCGCTGGTCCCGCTCGGCCTGGCCTGGAACCTCGGCGCGCTGATCCTCTCGCTGCTGCTGATGGGCGCCTCGCTCGGCCTCATGGACGTGGCGATGAACGCGCAGGGCGTCGCCGTGGAGCGCGGCTACGGCCGTCCCCTGATGTCCGGGCTGCACGGCTCCTACAGCATCGGGACGCTGCTGGCGGCGCTGGCCGGGTCGGCGGCCGCGCACGCGGGCGTCCCCGTCCCGCTGCATCTGGCCGTCGCGGCGGCGGCGCTGATCGCCTTGCTGGCCCTCGGCTGCCGCGGCCTGCTGGACCGCTCCGCCGACGAGCTCCCCGAACCGGACGGGGACGCCCCGGCCCCCGCCCGCTCCCCGCGCCGGCCGCTGATCATGCTCGGTGTCATCGGGCTGTGCTCGTTCGTCGGGGAGGGCGCCATGGCCGACTGGAGCGCGATCTACCTGAGGGAGAACCTCGGCACGGGCCCCGGCGTGGCCGGGCTCGGCTACGCCGGGTGCGCGGTGGCGATGACCGTGGGCCGGCTCACCGGCGACCAGGTCGTCGCGCGCTTCGGGCCCGTCCCGGTGCTGCGGGGCGGCTCGCTGGCCGCCGCCCTCGGACTCGGCCTCGGGCTCGCGGCGGGCGACCCCACGGCGGCGGTGGCCGGATTCACGCTGTTCGGCCTCGGCGTGGCGGTCGTGGCGCCCGTCACCTTCAGCGCGGCGGGCAACGTGCCCGGCGTGCCGGCCGCGGCCGGGATCTCCCGGGTGACCGGCGTCGGCTACCTCGGCCTGCTCGGCGGCCCGCCCGTCATCGGGTTCATCGCGCAGGGCGTGGGGCTGACGTGGGCGCTGGCCGTCCCGGTCGCGCTGGTCGGGCTGATCGTCCTGCTGGCCCCGGCGGCGGTGACGGCCGAGCGGTGAGGCGGCGCCTGTTGATCTTTTGCGGGGGTTGCGACCTTCGTATATGTCCTACTCAGGTAAGGTCTGGGCGAGTGAGCACCATCCAGCGGTCGGGACCGGCCGAAACGGTCGCGTCCGCCCCGGCGCTGCGGACATTCCTCGGCGAACTGCTCAGTTTCGGTTTCGTGGGGTGCCTCGGCACGCTGATCATGATCTTCGGCGCCAACCTGATGCGCGCGTGGCTCGGCGGCAGCCCGGTCACGAGCGTCGTCGTGCCGACCGTGGTGTCCACGCTGTCCTCCTACCTGCTCAACCGGTTCTGGACGTTCCGGCACCGCGACAGCGACGGCTCCGGCCGGGAGGTCGCGATCTTCTTCGCGCTGAACGGCGTCGGGCTGCTGATCCAGGTGCTGTGCACCGGCTTCACCTACTACACCCTCGGCCTGCACGGCGGGGTCGCCTACAACCTGGGGCTCCTCGCGGGCGTCGGCCTCGGGTCGGCGTTCCGCTACTGGTCGTACAAGAAGTGGGTGTTCACCCCCGCCGCGGCATGAAACGCGGGGGCGCGGGGGTTGTCTCCTCACGCAGGCACAGCCGAGGCGCGGAGCGGGCGTGAGCCGACTCGACGATGAATGGGCCGAGCACCGGCCGGCGGTGTTCGGCGCCGCGTACCGGATCACCGGGAGCGTCGCCGACGCCGAGGACATCACCCAGGACGTGTGGCTGCGCGCCTCCGCCCGGGAACCGCTGGACGACGTCCGCGACCTGCGCGCCTGGCTCCTCACGGTGGCCGCGCGCCGCGCGTACGACGTGCTGGGCTCGGCCCGCGCGCGGCGCGTGGAGTACGTGGGGCCGTGGCTGCCCGAGCCGCTGCTGACCGGGCCGGACGCCGCCGAGCCGGTGCTGATGGACGAGACGGCCGGGACCGCGATGCTGCTGGTCATGGAGGAGCTGTCGCCGCCGGAGCGCGTGGCGTTCGTCCTGCACCAGGCGTTCGAGGTGCCCTACGAGCAGATCGCCGGCGTGCTCGGCAGGTCGGCCGCCGCGTGCCGGCAGCTCGCGTCCCGCGCCCGCCGCAAGATCGCAGCTGCGCTGCCGTCCCGCCCGGCCCCGGCGGCCGAGCGCGACCGGGTGCTGGCGGCCTTCCGGTCCGCCTACGAGCGCGGCGACGAGGCCGCGCTGCTCGCGCTGCTGGACCCGGACGCCGTCTACACCACCGACGGCGGCGGGCAGGTCTTCGCCGCCCGCAAGGTCATCGCCGGGGCCGAGCGGGTGGCGACCGTGCTGCTGCGCGTCGGCGCCCGCAACCTGCTGCGGCTGGAGTTCGCGGAGGTCAACGGGCGCCGCGAGCTGCTGGTACGGCGGGACGGCCGGGCGGCCGGGGTCGACACCGTGGAGGTCGAGGGCGGCCGCGTCACCGCCGTCCGCCGTGTCCTCAACCCCGCGAAGCTCACGTCCCTGCGCGGGATCTGAGCCGGGCCTCACCGCCCCGCCGGGACGATCTTCTCGGTCTGGGCCAGGGCCTCGGCGAGGATGCCCGCCAGGTCCTGGCCGGTGCCCTGCGAGAAGATCACCTGGTCGACGCCCCGCTCGGCGAGCCGCCCGACGGTGTCGACGGCGGCGCCGACCGAGGGCGTCCCGGTGAAGAAGGTCAGCGAGGTCTTCTCGATCTCGGCGTAGTCGCGGCCCTCGCGCTCGCAGTGCTCCTTCAGGACCTCCAGCTTGCGGGGCAGCTCGTCGCCGTCGAAGAGGTTGCAGGCGTCGGCGTACTTCGCCACGAACCGCAGCGTCTTCTTCTCCCCGCCCCCGCCGACGAGGATCGGCGGGTGGGGGCGCCGCAGCGCGGGCGGCGAGTTGAGCGGGCGCTCCAGCCTGTAGTGCTCGCCCTCGAACGGCGACTCGTCGCCGTCCCACATCCGGTGGGCGATCCGCAGCGTCTCCTCCAGCCGCTCGAACCGCTCCGCGGTCGGCGGGAACGGGATGCCGAGTCCGCGCGACTCCTCGTCGTTCCAGGCCGCGCCGACGCCGAGCCACGCGCGCCCGCCCGACAGGACGTCCAGCGTGGTCACGGTCTTGACCAGCACGCCGGGGTGCCGGTAGGTGACGCCGGTGACCATCGTCCCGAGCGTGATCCGCTCCGTCAGCGCCGCCGCGTACGCGAGCGCGGAGTAGCCCTCCAGCATGGGCTCCTCCGGCCGTCCCACGGCGCCGATCTGGAAGAAGTGGTCCATCACCCACAGCGAGTGCAGCCCGCCCTGGTCCGCCTCGCGGGCGAACCGGCCGAACGTGGGGCCGATCTGCTCCGGCCCTCCGGGAAAGGTGAAGCTCGGAACCTGGAGTCCAATGCGCATGGCGAGTCCTTCGCGTGCCTCGTGGTGTAAGCCTCTCCT
>NZ_JBEZJP010000387.1:0-7947 GCF_040653175.1 Actinomadura sp. NPDC048032 | reverse complement strand
GGGGCCGCCCCTTTCGGCTTCGGCGCTCAGCCGGCGCGCTTGGTGCGGGCCCGCGTGCGCTCGCGCTCCTTGGCGTCCAGGACGACCTTGCGGATGCGGACGGCGGTCGGGGTGACCTCGACGCACTCGTCCTCGCGGCAGAACTCCAGGGCCTCCTCCAGCGACAGGGCGCGGGGCGGGGTGAGCCGCTCCAGCTCGTCGCCGGTGGACGACCGCATGTTCGTGAGCTTCTTCTCCTTGGTGATGTTGACGTCCATGTCGTCGGCGCGGGAGTTCTCCCCGACGATCATGCCCTCGTACACCTCGGTGGTCGGGCCGACGAAGAACGTCCCGCGCTCCTGGAGGTTCGTGATCGCGTAGGCGGTGGCGGCGCCGGACCGGTCGGCCACGAGCGAGCCGGACGGACGGGTGCGCAGCTCGCCGAACCAGGGCTCGTAGTCCTCGAAGACGTGGTGCGCCATGCCGGTGCCGCGCGTCTCGGTCATGAACTCGGTGCGGAACCCGATCAGGCCGCGGGCCGGGACGAGGAACTCCATCCGGATCCAGCCCGTCCCGTGGTTGGTCATGTGCTCCATGCGGCCCTTGCGGACCGCCATCAGCTGCGTGACGGCGCCGAGGTGCTCCTCGGGGATGTCGACGGTGAGCCGCTCGACCGGCTCGTGCTTCTTGCCGTCGATCTCCCGCGTGACGACCTGCGGCTTGCCGACGGTCAGCTCGTAGCCCTCGCGGCGCATGTTCTCGACCAGGATCGCCAGGGCCAGCTCGCCGCGGCCCTGCACCTCCCAGGCGTCGGGGCGCTCGGTCGGCAGCACCCGGATCGACACGTTGCCGACGAGTTCGCGGTCGAGGCGGTCCTTGACCATCCGGGCGGTGACCTTGGTGCCCTTCTCGCGGCCCGCCATCGGCCCGGTGTTGGTGCCGATCGTCATGGAGATCGCCGGCTCGTCCACCGTGATCAGCGGCAGCGGGCGCGGGTCGTCGGGGTCCGCGAGGGTCTCACCGATCATGATGTCGGGAATGCCGGCGATGGCGATGATGTCGCCCGGCCCGGCCTCGTCCGCGGGCTTGCGGGTGAGCGCCTCCGTCATCATCAACTCGGTGATCTTCACCCGCTCGACGCTGCCGTCGCGCCGGCACCAGGCGACCTGCTGGCCCTTCTTGATCGTGCCGGCGTGCACGCGGCACAGCGCGATCCGGCCGAGGTAGCTGGAGGCGTCCAGGTTCGTCACGTGCGCCTGGAGCGGGCCGTCGGGGTCGTAGGACGGCGCGGGGATCGTCTCGGTGATGACCTTGAACAGCGGCTCCAGGTCCTCGCTGCCGGGCATGGCGCCGTCGGCGGGCTTGTCGAGCGAGGCCCGCCCGGCGCGGCCGGACGCGTACACGATCGGGAAGTCGATCTGGTCCTCGTCGGCGTCGAGGTCCATGAACAGCTCGTAGGTCTCGTCCACGACCTCGTCGATGCGCGCGTCGGGACGGTCGGTCTTGTTCACGACCAGGATCACCGGCAGCCGCGCGGCGAGCGCCTTGCGCAGCACGAAGCGCGTCTGCGGGAGCGGGCCCTCGCTGGCGTCGACCAGCAGGACGACGCCGTCCACCATGGACAGGCCGCGCTCGACCTCGCCGCCGAAGTCGGCGTGCCCCGGGGTGTCGATGATGTTGATCGTCAGGCCGTTGTGCAGGACCGCGGTGTTCTTCGCGAGGATGGTGATCCCCTTCTCGCGCTCCAGGTCGTTGGAGTCGAGCACGCGGTCGTCGACGTCCTGGTTCTCGCGGAAGGCCCCGGACTGCCAGAGCATGGCGTCGACCAGCGTCGTCTTGCCATGGTCGACGTGGGCGACGATCGCGACGTTACGGAGGTCGTCGCGCGTGGAGATGGGCATGCGGGTTCGCCTTGCGTGAGAGTTCGGGAGTCGCCGCAGACGTGCGGCCGTACCCATTCTACTTGGCCGTGCGTACCACCCACTCCGAGTCGTTCGCCCCATCGGTCACACGGACCTCGATTGGCCAACTTTGCGCATCCTTTGTAATCTGCCCGAGATCCGGTCGTCCGGAGTCCCGCCCCCAGGGGACTGCGGCCGGAACGCCGAATCTCCCGCGGGAGAACCGGGGACCCACCACCCTCGGGGTGAATCGACGCTCGTCGTAGGGCGACTCCTGGCCCGAACCCGTCAGCTAACCCGGTAGGCGTACGAGGAGAGGAGAACACCGGCTTGGCTCCGGATTCCCCCCGGCGGCGTCGCGTTCTGCCCACCGCCACCGCCACCCTGCTCCTGATCGGTCTCGGCGCCACCGCGCCGGACCTCGCCCACGCCGCCCAGCCGTTCCGGCCCGCCTCCGCGCCCACGGCGCCGAGCCCCACGCCGACGACGGAGAAGGGCCTGCGCAAGAGCCTCGACGCGCTGAACGAAGAGGCCGAGATCCTCACGGAGAAGTTCAACAAGGCCCGCGTCGAGTTCACCAAGGCCCGCAAGGCCGAACAGGACGCCACCCGGGAGGCCGAGCGGCTGCGCGCCCTCGCCGAACCCGCCCGCCAGAAGCTCGGCAGCCTGGCCGCCGCGAACTACATGGCCGGCGGCCCCGACGTCCTCTTCGGCTCCGGCGCCTCCCCCGAGGGGCTGTCCGACCGCGCCTACCTGGCGCAGAGCCAGGCCACCGCCGTCCTCGCCCTGAAGAAGCAGATCGACCAGGCCGACGCCGCGGAGCGCACCGCCAAGGCCAAGACCGCCCAGGTCAAGAAGGCCTGGGACGACGCCAAGCAGGCGCGCGAGGCCGCCAAGGCCAAGGTCTCCGAGGTGATGAAGCGCCTCGACAAGCTGACCACCACCCACGCGAGCGACCCGCGCACCGGCCTCAGCGCCACCGTGAAGGGCTCCGGCCTGCCCGCCAAGATGGCCCGCAAGGCGCTCACCAAGCTCGGCTCCCCGTACGTGTGGGCCGCCGCCGGACCGAGCAGCTTCGACTGCTCGGGCCTCGTCGTCTGGGCCTACGCCCAGGTCGGCAAGCCCGGCCTCCCCCACTACACCGGCGACCTGTTCGCCATGGGAACGAAGGTCTCCCGCGGCGCCCTCCGCTCCGGCGACCTGGTGTACTTCGGCAGCAACCTGCACCACATGGGCATCTACCTGGGCGACGGCAAGTACCTCCACGCCCCCCAGACCGGCGACGTGGTCAAGATCTCCAAACTCTCCGACCGCTCCGACTTCGCAGGCGCGAATAGGATTTCCTAGCCGAGGCCTTGGGCGGCCAGGAGGTCTACTGCCGGGCGGTCGCCGGGGAGCCAGTTGACGTCGTGGAGCTCTGAGGGTGCCAGCCAGCGGAGTTGCAGGTGCTCCAGGGCTTGCGGCTCGCCTTCTACCAGCTCGGCCGTCCAGACGCGGAGGACGGCGCGTTCGCTGAGGCGCCAGTCGCCGCCCACGCGGCGGCCCAGGCGTACCTTCACGGCCAGTTCCTCGTGGCACTCGCGCACCAGGGCGTCCTCGTCCGACTCTCCGGGGTCGACCTTGCCGCCGGGAAGCTCCCAGCCGCCCGCCATGTGCGGCGGCTCGGCGCGCTGGGCGGCCAGCAGCCGCCCTTCCGCGAGGATCGCCGCCCCCACCACCACGAGATCGATCGCGACCAGCTCCTCTCCGTGTTCGTGATCAGACCGCGGCGCCGGTCCGTCCGGTTCCGTCCCGCCTGAGGGAGTCGACCAGACGCGTCGCGTCGCGGACGATCTCCTCCAGGTGGTCGCCGTGCGCCCCGCGCCAGTACACCTGCCCGCAGACCGCGCAGCGGCCGTACACGTCGTAGCTGCGGCGCGTGCCCGACTGGAGCTCGCGCTCGATCTCCTGCTTGTCGACCGGGACGAGCTCGCCGTTGCAGGCGGTGCAGCGCGTCCACGGGCGCAGGACGGGCGCGAAGCGGTCGAGCAGGTCGCGGAGCTGGTCGTCGGGGCGCGAGCCGCGGACGTAGGCGCCGAACCACAGCGCGCGGCGGCGCAGGAGGCCGCGGTCCTGCGTGAGCAGGACGCGGCGCTCCTCGTTGGCCTGGACGACGAGCGCCGGGTCGTCCATGTCGTTGTGGTAGGCGGTGTCGAGGCCGAGCAGGCGCATGCGCCGGGCCAGCGTGCCGAGGTGCACGTCCAGGAGGAAGCGGGGGGCGACCTGGCCCGGGTCCAGCGGCACGGGCTGGGGGCGCGGGACCGCGGCCACGCGGACCTCGGCCCCGGCGGCGGGACGGGCGCCGGGCCCGGCGGGCTCGCCGTCGGCGGTCATCGGGCCCGCCTCGGGGAGGGGGACGCCCAGCGACTCCACGAGGTGCCCCAGCGTCGAGGTCCCGTCGTAGGGGACCCGCGCCGGGGACTCCCGCCGGGTCGCGGGCAGGAACATCAGCAGCTCGTCGGCGACGCGGATCGTTATCTCGGACTCCACGCCGATCAGCATGCCACGCGCGGCCGACGATTCTCCCCGGTTCAGGCCGCTGTCACGTGCGCGGCGGAGTCCGCGAGGGACGCCAGGAGGGCGGGGACGTCGTAGCCGACCAGCGCTCCCCCGCGCTTGACCACGCGTCCGCCGACCAGGACGGTGTCGACGTTGCGCGTGTCCGCCGACAGGACCACGGCCGCGACGGGGTCGTGCGCCGCCGCGAGGCCGAAGGTGTCGGTGCGCAGGACGAGCAGGTCGGCCTGCTTGCCGGGGGTCAGCGATCCGGTGACGTCCGCGAGCCCCGCGACCTCGGCGCCCTCGATCGTGGCCGTCCGCAGGGCGTCGGCGACGGTGAAGCCGAGGCCGGCGCCGTCCGGGCGCCCCCGTTCGAGGACGTAGGCGGCGCGCATGATGCTGAACATGTCGCCGGGGCCGGAGGTGACCGTGTCGGCTCCGAGCCCGGTCGGGACGCCGGCGGCGCGGGCGCGCCCGGTGGGCGGGGCGCCGATGTCCAGCGCCGCCTCGATGGCGGGGGCGGCGGACACCGTCCCGCCGCTTCCGGCGATCCGCTTCAGCTCCTCGTCGGTGTAGAAGTTGGCGTGCACGTAGGTGGCCGGGTGGTCCATCAGCCCGTTGGCGTCGAGGAACGCCAGGCCGCGCGCGGCGCTCTCGGCGCCGTGGCCGCCCAGGTGCGCGGTGACCGGCAGCCCGAGGTCGCGGGCCGTCCGCCACTCGGCGAGAGCGCGCTCGTCGCCCCCGATCTCGGGGCCGAGCGCCGCCATCGCCATCGTGACCTGGCCGCCGGACCCGAAGTGCTCGCGGTGGACGCGGCCGGTCTCGGCGGCGAGCGCGTCGAGACCGCCGTCGCCGCCGTAGCAGTACCCGAACACCGCCCTGATGCCGGACGCGCGCAGCGCCGCGATGTTCGCCTCGGTGTGGCCCTCGCTGAGCTGGATGTGCGACCAGTCGACCAGCGTCGTGATCCCGGAGTCGAGGCACTCCAGGGACCCGGCGAGCGTCCCGGCGAACACGTCGCCCGGCCGGTACCGGGGCGCCAGCTCGCCGAGGACGCGCTGCAGGTAGGCGTGGAGCGTGCCGTCCGGCAGGGCCGCGCGGATCCCGGCCTGCCAGGTGTGCCGGTGGGTGTCGACGAAGCCCGGCATGACGATGCGGCCGGTCGCGTCCATGGTCTCGGCGCCGTCCGGCGCGGCCAGGTCCGGGCCGACCGCGGCGATGCGGCCGTCCTCGACGAGCACGTCGGCGGTTCCCAGCACGGTCGGTTCGGGCGCGGTGTCGATGACGAGGCCGTTCGTGAGCAGCAGAGAATTTGCCATGGACGAAAGCTTAAAAGATAGCTTTATGAAAAGCAATCAGTCGAGCGAGTACGCTCGGGGCGTGCGGGACGACATCGATGACCTGGCCGACGCGTGGCGGCGGGACGGCCTGACCGAGCCGTTCGTCGCGATGCTGGAACTGAGCAAGCGCGCCGGGCGCGTCGCCACGCTGGTGCAGCAGGCGCTCCGGGGCCCGCTGGCCGAACTCGGCCTCACCTACGCCGAGTTCGAAGTGCTGACCGTGCTGCGCCGCGAGGGCGAGCCGTACCGGCTGAGGCCGAGCGAGCTCACGCGGTCGGCGTTCCTCACCTCGGGCGGGACGAGCAACGTCCTGCAGCGGCTCCAGAAGGCCGGCTACGTGGAGCGCGAGGCCAACGCGGGCGACGCGCGCAGCCGCTTCGTCCAGCTGACCGCGGACGGGCTGCGCGTCACCGAGCAGGCCCTGGTCGCGTCGGGGGTGGCGCACGAGGAGGTGCTGGCCCGGGTGCCGCCGGAGGACGTGCGGGCCGCCGCCGACGCGCTGCGCGAGATCGTGCTCGTCGTGGGCCGGCGCCGGTTGCGCTGACCCCGCCGGGCCGCTACCGGCGCGCGGCCAGCTCGGCCACCTTCTTCTTGAAATCCGGCCGCGCGAGCGGGCGCGTCACCCCGACCCAGTTCGGCTTCTTGTAGGTCTTCACGCCGATCGCGGGCACGCACGCCGAGCAGCTCGCGACGATCATCTTGCCGCCGCCGATCACCATCCCGACGTGGCCGGGATTGTCGGGCGACGTCCCGGGACCGGAGTTGAAGAACACCAGGTCGCCGGGCTGCTCCTTGCCCTTGGCGATCTTCACGCCGAACGGCCACTGCTCGAACGTCGTGCGCGGGAGGTTCAGCCCGACCTGGCGGTAGGCGGCCTGGATCAGGCTGGAGCAGTCGTAGGCGTCCGGGCCGTTCGCCCCGAACACGTAGGGCTTGCCGCGCTGCGCCATCGCGAACGCGATGATCGTCTTGACGAGGGCGCCGACGTTGGCGGGCAGCTCGTTGTCCTCGCAGTTGATCCCGTTCGCCTGGACGGGCTTGAAGTCGCCGCCGACATAGCGCTTCGCCCAGTCCAGGACGAGGTCCACGTAGTCCCACGAGTGGTTGTACTGGAAGATCGCGGTGCGCATCCGCTCCGGGGCGCCGTTGTGCTTGAGGTAGGCGGCGGCCGTCGGGATGGCGTCCGCCGGGTCGTAGCGGTCCTTCTTGCCGTCCTTGTCGCCGTCCACCGCGAACGCCTTGAACGTCGCGTCCAGGAACTGCATCGGACCGCCCGCGCCCGCGTAGTTCTCCCCGCTGGAGACGCCCGGCATCGTCGACCTGCCGTGGTCGGTCTCGACCTTGCCGACGCCCGCCAGGACGTTCCAGGGGATGCCGTACTTCCTGCCCGCCTCCTGGTACAGCTTCAGGTAGTCGACGGGGACGGACTTCGCGTCGGCGGCCGCCGCGGGCTGCGCGCCGGCGCCGGCGACGTTCACGCAGCCGCCGCCACCGCCGATCCCGCCGCCGAACAGGAACTGGCTCGCGCCGAACAGGATCGGGACGAACACCAGCGCCACGAACATCACCGCGGCGACGCCCAGAGCGCCGACGAGCAGCAACCTCCGCGGACTCATCCCGTGTCACCCGCCTGTCCCGCGTCGGCGGGCTCGAACGAGTAGACCCTCAGCGAACCGCCGTCCCTCGTCACGGTCACCGCGTACTGCTTGCTGTCGCTGCCGGTCCGCCCGTTCTTGGTGACCTGCTGCCGGCCGGTCACCAGAAAGATGATCGAGTTGTTCTCGATGTCGCGGACCTGGTCGAGGGACGCCGTGCCCTGCGCGACGAGCCGCTCGCGCCTGCGCTCCTCCACCATCCCGGGCGTCGCCACGCCCTGGCCGAGCCGCTGCCCGAGGTCGGAGGTGGCCAGGCCGGCGAAGCGCGCCATGTAGGTCTGGGGGGCCTCGTCGTAGCGGTACGTCCCGTAGGCCGCGACGAACCGCTGCGCCAGGTCGGCCGCCGTGGCGAACTCCTGCCGGGAGAACGGCAGCAGCCGGTAGACGTCGAAGTCGTTCGGGTCGACGGTGCTCTGGATCCCCGGCGGCGGGGACGCGGCTCGCCGCGGCCGAGCTGGCTGGTGCCCGCGTCCATCACCAGGGGGTTGCCGCCGAGTTCGGCGATGCCGGCGGCGAACGACAGCCGGGTCCGGG
>NZ_JBEZJP010000386.1:0-7975 GCF_040653175.1 Actinomadura sp. NPDC048032 | reverse complement strand
AACGCCACCAAGGCCGCCGTGATCCACCTCAGCCGGCAGTTCGCGATGGAGCTGGCCCCGAAGGTCTGGGTTCATGATCCTGGTGGGGAGCCATGGGAGGTCTACACGGTCAAGGCCGACGCCGACACCCTCGGCAAGAGCGCCGTGTCCACCGGTGACGGCGATGCTGGCTGCGGCACCACCGCGTGCTGCACCTTTCTCAGGCGTCCGTAGATCCGCTGCCACTCGGCGCCGCCGTAGCGGCTGCCAGTGCTTGGCGCCGTGCTCAGGTGTGATGGTGATCGAGGTCTGTTGGCAGATCGGCGGGTCCTGGCGGGGCGGCGCTTAATCGAGATCAGCGGAAGTGCCGGGTCAGCTCCCTGGGTGCTGAATTTGCGGGGCGCTGGACCTTCTAGTTTCGCCGTTCCATCGGGATATGACCCGGCCGAACTCGATGCCCCGCCCGGAACCGAGCGGGCCAAGCTCCGGGTGGACGCCGTGCGCACCGGCCTGGCCGCCGGCGGCGGGGGCGCGGCGGTCGGGCTGATGCTGGCGTTCCGGCGGCAGCGGCACGCCTAGCTGGCGACCGCGCTGGGGCAGTCGGACGCGGCCGAGCGGCGGATCACCGAGCTGTACAACGCCGCCGCCGAGCAGCTCGGCGTGGCCGGTCTTCGGGTCCTCGGACACCAGCTTGTAGCCGGTGCGGCGCGGTCGTCCGGCGCTTGGTGCCGTCTGGGTGCCTTGGTCAGGATCGAGCTGCGGTGCCCATTGGGTGGCCGCGTTCACGCTCGCCGTTTCGTCGACCTTGCTGGCCTCGTCGGTCCTGCCGGTCGCGGTGGTCGCAACAATCCAGCCCGCTGGCGAATCGTGAACCAGACGTCATCGGCGGCGGGACAGCAGGCCGCTGGCCAGGTAGGCGGCGTGCCCGTCCATCTGGACCCCGGCGCGGTCGTAGCGCTGAAGGGTGGCCAGGGACGCGTGCCCTGTCAACTCCTGGATCTTGTTCGGGGGGACACCGGCGGCGCTGAGCAGGGTGACGACGGTCGCGCGGAGTACGTGCGGGGTCAACTGCCCGGGGCGCAGGCCGACGGCGCGGGCGGCGCGGCGCAGCGCGGTGGTGACCCGGCCCCGGTTCCACGGCCGCCCGTCGGGGTGCTGCAACAGGAACTCGTGGTCGGCGCGGCCGTGCAGGAGCGGCTCGACCAGCAGCCGCACCCGAGGCACGACCGGCACCGGGAGGACCCTTCCTCCTTTGACGCGGAACCGGGCGACGAAATGCCCCCCGTCCCAGGTGAACGCCGACACCGGCATGGCCTCGAGTTCCCCGGTGCGCAGCCCGATGTTCAACAGCAGCGCGACCGCGGCGGCGTCCAGGGGGCGGTCTCCGGCGATCGCCTCGGCGCCGTCCATCAGGTCGGAGGCCTCGTGCTCGGCCAACGCGGGCGTCATCCCGATCCTGGGAGTCTCCGGCGGGTCGACGAACACGGCCGGGTCGTAGTCGATGACGTGCCGGCGCAACGCGTAGGCGTACAGCGACCGCAGCGCCGAGATGCGCTGCGCGGCGGTGGCCGCGCCGAGCGGGCGCCCGCCCTTCAGCAACTGCGCGGCATGACCGGTGCCGGTGAGGATCTGGTCCTTGTAGGCGACCAGGACGTCCTCGGTGACCTCCCACAGCCCGGCGCCGGGCACCGCGATCTCCAGCCACCGCAGGAACGCCGCCAGGCAGTGCAGGTAGCCGCGGCGGGTGGCGACGGTGTTGCGGGACTGCAGCCACGCCGCGACGGTCGGCCACTCCTGCCCAGCCGGCGGCCGCGGCAGCCGGTCGACAAGGTCGACGTTCGCCGCCGGGACCTCCCCCTCACCGCGGCGACGCCGCGGCGACAACCCGGGGATGTCCCCCACCGTGATCAGTCTCGGCGCCGGTGCGGGCGCCTGCCGAGGCCTGGCCCCCGGTGCCGGCGGCGGGGCCCCCGCGTGGTGCCGGCGATCCGGCGTGGAGGGCGGCGCCGAGCTCGAACCGGAGCCTGACCCAGAGGCCGGTTCGCGGTCCGATTCGGGCGCGCCAGGCGGTGTGAAACCCGGCGGATGGATCGCGGTGGGCTCCAGCGTCCGCTCTCCGTCGACCTCGCTGGACCGAGTCATCGGGTGACCGTCATGGCGCCGAGGAGCTGGTCGAGCCGGGCCCCACGGGCATCATCGGCCGCCGTCGAGGCGAGGCGGTAGCACGCCACCCGGACACGACGCCGCTCGGTGCGCCCGGCGGGGAAGACGTCGAACGGGTCGGCGGGCAGCTCCAGGGGGCTCGTCACGGTCGCCATCCTCTCAACGAACGGTGCCGGGAGATTGTTGAACACCCTGGGCAGTTGAAGGAGTTCTTGAAGGCTTCCAGAGGTCCCGGGGCGCACGTCAGGATGAGGCCAGGCCGCGAACACTGGCCTGGACCACGCCTACGACTTCAGCCGAGCCTTCCATCAGCGTGTTCGCTCATCAGGTGCCACCTCGTGTCGCACACTCCAGATTTCGTTCTCACTGAGACCGCCCGACTCGCACGGCCAGACATTCAGCCGGCATCGTCGGGTGTCTCTCCCGGCTCGACCGCCCGGCTGTGCAGCCTTGCTCCGTCGGGGTTGAACATGCACAGCACTTCGAGGACCTCGGGCCCGGGGTTGCCGAAGCCGTGCGGCACGCGCGTGTCGAACTCGACGGCCTCGCCTGCGGCGATGATGAGATCGTCCTCGCCGATGAGGAGCCGCATCCGTCCGGCGATCACGTAGATCCAGTCCCATCCCGGGTGGACCCATTGCCTGATCGCCTTCCCAGGCGCCGGCGGATGCACCTGCTTGAAGGCCTCCCACGCCCCGGAGCCGCTGGACAGCGGCATCGTGACGACGCCGTCCCGGACTCGAGGACGCGGGTGGATCCGGGGATCTCCGAGGGCAGGTGCGCCGACGAGGTCGTCGAGCGGCAGCCGGTAGAGTCTCGCCAGCGGCATCAGCAGCTCAAGCTGGGGGCGCCGGTTCCCCGACTCGAGCCGGGAGATCGTGCTGACCGAGATGCCCGTGGCATCCGACACCGACCTGATGGTCATGCGCCGCGACTCCCTGATCGCACGCAACCGAGGACCGACCGCGGACAGATCGTCCCCCATGCTCGACCTCTTGCCCTTCCGTCTCATGACATTGCTAGAACAGCATGGTCTTCCGGGCGAACAAGATCAACCCCCTTTGTGCCCATCCGAAGAAGGCCGGTCAGCCGCGGCACGCTGTTGCCGTTTCAGCACGCATGGTTGCCAAAGAACACTCCGGGCGCCCACTATGCACATGAGGCGAAACGGAGCTGCGCGACCTGTCGGATACGGGTCGCGGCATTCGTGGCTTAACTGAGCGGCGGTCGACCAGACCACCCGGATGAGGAGTACCGACATGACTAACACCAGGACCGGCGAACGGGAGAGCATCTAATGGCCACCCTGACGGTCGACTTCTTCAGCAGCCTCGACGGCAACGGCTCGGCGCGCGGCTGGCCCGGGTACTGGGGCAAGGAAGGCCCCGAGCTCCGCGACCACCTGGTGCGGAAATACGCGCAGGACCAGGTGCTAATCTACGGAGCAACGACATTCCGCGAGTTCCGCAAGTTCGTCGTTGAGTACGACGAGCCCTACTACGACAGCCTCAGGGCACTACCGAAGATCGTGTTCTCGAGCACGCTGAGCGAGCCGCTCGGATGGTCGAACTCGACCGTCATCTCGGAGGATGCCGTGACCGCGATGGAGCGGCTTAAGCGCGAGACCGACGTGCCTATGCGATCCCACGGCAGCGTCTCCCTCAATCGCGCCCTGCTTGCGGCGGGGCTCGTGGATTTCCTCGAGGTGACGGTCTTCCCGGCGATCACCGGAAAGGCCGGCTACGCGTCCCTGTTCCACGACGGCCCGGACTTCGACCTCGAACTCGTCGAGTCGACCGTGCTCGACGGCCGCACGCTGAAGCTCGTGTACGTTCCGCACCTGCACACGGGCATGCCGGAGGGCGTCGGGCCGCAGCGACGCGAAACGTAGACCGGCGGCGTCGGCTCGACGATTTACGGCCGTCATCGGCCCTCCCAGTCGCAGCTTCGTCACCGGTGCGGACGCTGTCGACGGGCGCAACTGTTTCAGTGAGAGTCCTTCTTAGTTTTCCAGCCGCACTTGATGATCTTGGTCTGATCGGGCTGGGGCGTGAGACGGCCACCGCTGTGCTCATGTGGGTGTGTTGGAACCATATGACCGGCGGTGGCCGTGCCGTCCAATGTGGTCCAGATCGACCCGCGGGCTTGGGTGGATGCGCTCGCGGAGTTGTTCGTGCGGGTCGTGGCTCCGTTCTCCGGGCGGTGTGAGCCAGGGGCGCGGGTCCGTTCCTATCTGCTGGGCCTGTTGAGCTCGCTAGAGCGCAAGAACGGCTGGTGGCGGGCGGAGTTCGCCAGTGATGCGGAGCCGGACGGGATGCAGCGGCGGCTGAATCACGCCTAGTGGAACGTCGATGTGGTGCGGGACGCGCTGCGCCGCCAGGTCGGTGAGCCGATCGGCTCGCTGAGCGGGGTGCTGGTCGTCGACGACACCGGCTTTGAGAAGAAGGGCCGGCGTTCGGGGGGCAGTACACCGGCACGGCGAAAAGATCATCAACTGTCAGATCGGGGGTTTTCGCGGTGATGTCGGATCGCGTCGAGTCCGTTCGTAGCCAGGGTGAGAGGCCGGCAAGGAGCCGGTCGCAACGCCCTGGAGGCTCACGATGTCCGGCACCACCACCCCCGGCCGCGGTTTCCGCCAAGTCGCTGATCGCCGGAGGCCTGACCGCGGCGGCCCTCGCCGCCGTGGCGACCCCGGCCATCGCCGCGGCGGGCAAGGCCGCCGGGATCAGCCTGGCTGTTGCCTCGAACGAGACCTGAGATGACAAGGAGCGTGCCCACCGTGAACCAGGAGAGCGTGAGCGCCACCCTCACCTTCGCCGTACCCGCAGCGAGAGTGTTCGCGGTGCTGGCGGACCCGGCGGCCCATGCCGCGATCGACGGCACCGGCTGGGTTCAGGCACCCGCCGACCGGGCGCCGCTGACCGAGGTCGGACAGATCTTCCGGATGGACATGTACCACGCCGACCATCCCGACGGTGACTACCAGGTCGTCAACAAGGTCGCGGTGATCGACCCGCCGCACGTCATCGGCTGGCTGACGGGGACGGACCCGGGCGACGGCCGGCTGGAGTTCGGTGGCTGGATCTGGCGCTACGACCTGGCGCCGGCCGGTCCGTCCGAGACCGAGGTCACGCTCACCTACGACTGGTCGGGGGTGCCGCAGTACATCCGAGATCGCATCCGATTCCCGCCGTTCGGCCCCGAGCATCTCATCAACTCGCTCCATCACCTGGCCGAACTCGCCGCACCGGCGTCTCGGACCTGACCGTACGACGACGTCCCACCACACCTCACACCTGCGAACGAACGGGAGAATCCCATGACCACCGACGCCACCACCGCCACCGCCGCCGGCCCGCAGACGCCCGACGGCTGGACCTCCGGCACCTGGACCATCGACCCCGCCCACACCATGGTGAGCTTTTCGGCGCGCCACCTGATGAGCCGGGTACACGGAACGTTCACCGAGGTCAGCGGGCAGATCGTCACCGACCCCGACCCCGCACGCTCGACCGTCACCGCCGTCATCGGGACCGCCTCGGTCAACACCGGCAACCAGATGCGCGACGACCACCTGCGGTCGGCCGACTTCTTCGACGTCCAGACGTACCCGCAGATGACGTTCGTCAGCCGGACGCTGCGCCGGGCGGCCGACTCCTGGATGCTGTCGGGTCAGCTGACGATCCGCGATGTCGCTCGGACGGTGGACCTGGAGATCGAGTTTCTCGGCTCCGACCCGACCGGGCTCCAGGGCGAGCCGCGGATCGGCTTCTCGGCTCAGGCGACCATCAGCCGCCGCGACTTCGGCGTCACCTTCGGCCTGCTCGCTGACGGCACCAAGATCATCATCGCGGACAAGATCGACATCACCCTGGACGTCCAGGCGTTCCTTGCCGGCTGAGACACCGATCAGCAACGTTCCGCAAGTGTCGGTGACGCTGCTCGTGTCCCGGCGCCCGCGCGTCTGAACTACGTTGCCCTGGACGCTCCTCACGCGGGGTGTAACCGTGAGCCGGCACGTACCTCTCCCCAGGGCACGTATGTTCGGCCGCGTTCGAGCCAGAACAAAGGGTTGGCTAACACCGGCACGAAGAAGTCAGCAAAGTCAACCTAGCCGCTCACCTAACGCGACTTTCGTTCCGATGCGGGTCGGCCCCCCTGTCGAGCTCACGCAGCGCCGCGTCCTGCTCCTCGGTGAGGGCGGCACCGGTGCGCTGGCCAGGGTGGCGGGCATGCCGGATCGCCTGGGTGGCGCTGACCCGCGGCGCGCAACACCGCAATCCGCACGACAGCGACACTCCGTGCCGGCTTGGCACGCTCCGCTCGGGGCGGAACCGCCGGTGGGGCCGAGTCCTGCCGCACCTGCACCACGCCCCGTGTGACGGCCGCGCTGCACGCCGCCGTCACCTCCGGCAGTTCGGCGTCGGGCAGCATGAGGTGCCCTTGCCCTCGCGCCCGGCAGTTGTGCGCCACGATCGCGGCCAGGCGGTTGGTGAGCGCCTGGCCGGAGATCTTCCGCCATCGCTTACCCGGTTGTTGCCCACCGAGATCGCGCAGTGCGGGTACTTGCGGCCCGGGAGGCCTGGACGCCCGCGACGCCGCCCGCCTGCTGGCTCATCTGGCTGTCCCCTGGGTCGGTCGGCACAGGTCGTGGTGTGCCCCTTCGTCATCGCACCGCGGCTTGGGAGTCGGGCCTCACAGCGCGGAGTCCACACAATCAGCATTGTGTGATGTGGTCCGAGCTAGGTCTCTATCCGATTCAATTCAACCTAGATCCGATCTCAATCGGATCGGATCGGCTGATAGTCTGGGGCGATGCCAAACGATCATGCTGATCGCGAGCGCGCCGCAGCTGGCAGCCCCGAGCCGCTCGATCCGCCCGACGCGCTCGCTGACGCTCCCACCGAGCCGCTCCTGGATGGCCCGGTCGACGGCGACGACCTGTCCGCCGCAGCGGTCGCCGAGCGCACCGCCCGCACCGAAGCGGCAGGCCGCCGCCCGTGCGAGCACTGCGGCCGCCCGATCCCGCGCGGCGCCCGCCGAGACGCCCGGTTCTGCAGCACCAAGCACCGCAACGAGAACGGCAGGCAGGTGCGCCGCCAGGAGACCGCCGAGCTCGGGCCCGCGCGCACGCTGCGCGCCGAAGCCGCGCTACTGGCCCCGCTGGTCGCCCAACTCGGCGAGCACGCCGGCGCGCTGACCGCGCTGCTGAACGGCGCGGTCGCCGACGCGACCAAGGACGCAGAGGAGGCGCGCCGCGAGGCGCAGGCCGCGCGCCGCGCTGCCGACGACGCCGGGACCCGCGCCGCTCTCGCCGAGGCCCGCGCCGACGAGGCCGACGCCGCGGCGAAGGAGGCGCGCGCTGACCGGGATGAGAAGGTCGCCGCGGCGCGCCGCGACGCGCGCGAGCAGGTCGCCGACGCGCGCGCCGACGCCGAGCGGGCGTGGCGGCAGCAGGGGCAGGCCCAGCGCGCCCAGCAGGCCGCCGAGGAGGAGACCGCCGCGGAACGGCACCTGCGCGAGGTCGCCCAGCAGCAGGCCGCCGAGGCCCAGCAGCAGGCCGCTGACGCCGGGCGGGAGTGCGCCGAGACCGCCGCGCAGTTGGACGCGGCGCATCAGGAGACCGCGCGACTGCTGGAGGAGATGCAGGCCGCACGCGCCCAGCTCGCCGAGGAGCAGGCGCGGCACGTCGCCGCCACCGACCGCGCCGACGCCGCCGAGACGGCCCTCGCCGAGACCCGCGACCAGCTCACCGACGCCCAGCGGCAAGAGCGGACCGCGCAGGAGAGCGCTGCGCGCAACGAGCGCGCGGCCGACGAAGCCGCCGCGGCGG
>NZ_JBEZJP010000385.1:0-7977 GCF_040653175.1 Actinomadura sp. NPDC048032 | reverse complement strand
AGCTCCGGCGCGTCCAGCCGCGGGCTCCCGCCGACGGCGTTGAGCAGGTTCGCCGCCAGCACCAGGTGCAGCATCTCCTCGATGAAGACGCCCGCCACCGCCTCCGCGCCCTCGGGGTTGCGTTCCGGGTCGAGCGAGTAGAGCGCGCACAGGTACGGCGGCAGGGTCGCGTGCTCCAGCTCGATCGCCCACTGCAGGTGCTCGCGGAGATCGTCGAGCGTGGCGATTCCGGTCGACGGGACGGGGACGGGGGCATGCTGCCGCCCGGGTGGGTGGTTCATGAGTGCCTCGCTTCGGATGTCGTGAGGTGGGGCAGGGGTCAGGCGCCTTCGCCGGGGCCGTGCCCCCAGGACCGGAAACCGGACTCCAGTTCCTCGGCCGCGCCGAGCAGGTTGCGGAGCTCGACCTCCTCCGCCTCGGCCTCGGCTGGGTCGAACAGCCACTCGGAGACCGGCTGCGCCGCGACCCGCGCCGGGTCGCTCGCCTTGGCCAGCTCCAGTTCGGCCTCGACCTCCGCCTCGAACTCGATCTCGAACTCGTCGCCGGTCGGGGTGCTCATCGGTCCTCCATGCGCGGATCGTTCGGATGGCCGCCCGGCCGGACGCCTGGTCGCGTGGACCAGCCGCACGGAGATCTGCCCGGAGGCGAACAGGCGGGTGAAGGTCTCGCTCTGGCGGGCGGCCAGAGCGTGGGCGCGGTCGGCTCGGTGCCGGCCCGCGACGGCGGCGGCGACCCGCTCGACGCGTCGCTTCCACGACAGCGGCGCGTCGCCGGGCCGGTCGGTCTGCTCGACCACCTCGAAGCCCGCGGCGTCGAGCAGACCGGCGAGCGCCCGCCGGGTCGGGAAGAGGTTGCCCTCCGGGCCCGGGACCCTGGGGGCCCGGGCGACGATGACCAGGAGCCCCAGCGGCGCACCGGGCGGCAGCACCCGGTGGATCTCGCGGAGGACTGCGGCCTTGTCGCGGACGGTGTCCAGCACCCCCAGGCACCAGGCGGCGTCGACCGACCCGGCCCGCAGCGGGATCCGGGCGCCGTTCGCCGCGACGACCGGCAGCCCGAACAGCCGGGCCGCGGCGCGGCACGCGGCCGGGATCGCGTACCGCTCCCCGAGCCGCTCGACGGCGTCGGCGGTCCACCCGGCGACGTCATCGAACTCGGCGACCATCGCCGATGCGGTCATGAGGAGCCTCCCCCGTACGGATCGGACGCGGCGGTTCTCCGACGGCCGAACGTCGGGCATCTCGCGGATGGTCAGGAATCTTCGGAGACCCGCAGGTGTGCGCGTTCGGCGAGTTCGGTCTCGTCCACGAGGGTCAGCATCGGCTTGCCGGGCTCGCAGAACATGGTGACGACGAACCGGACCGGCATGTCGTCGCGGTTGTTGCCGTCCTGGTAGTGGATGACGTCGCCGCCGGGCTCCCAGAACGCCTCACCGGCCGGGATGGGCCGGGGCGCCTGCCCTTCGAGCTCCATCAGCATCTCGCCCTCCAGCACGTAGCCGAACGCAGGGCCGGGATGCCGGTGCGGCGGCGCGCCGGGGTCGCCGGGCGGGTACTCGATGACCACGGTCATGGCGTGCGCGCCGGCCGGGATGAAGGGCGACTCGACCTCCTGGACGGTGGTGAGCGCGGTCTGCCACGCGGTCGATCTGGGCTTCGGCTCGGCGGCGGTGGCGTCAGGGCCGGGCATGGTGGTGCCTCCTAGTCTCGTCGGTGCGGACGGGGGTCACTTGACGGGGTTCGCGGCCAGCCAGTCGACGTACGTGATCTCGCCGAGGGTCGCGGCGCCCTCGTCCGGCACGAGGTCGCGCTCGCGCATCTCGGCGCCGAAGTAGTGCGCGTGCGGGTCGGTGACGACCTCGCGCGGGTCGCCCCACGCGGCCAGCGCCTTGCGGAAGAACTCGTCCATCCGCGACACCTCGGGGCCGGCGATCTGGAGGCGGCCGTTCAGCGGCGCGCCCGCCGCGGTCCGCGCGACCGTCCGGGACACCTCCTCGCCCGCGATGGGCTGGAACAGCACCGGCGGCATCGGGACCGTGTCGCCGCCGGCGGCGGCCTCGTCGGCGATCCGGCGGCCGAACTCGAAGAACTGCGTCGCGTGGATCAGCGAGAACGGGATCGGCGACGCCTCGATCAGCTTCTCCTGCGCGACCTTCGCCCGGAAGTAGCCGATGTCGGGCCGCCGGTCGGTGTTCACGATCGTCAGCGCGACGTGGTGGCCCACGCCCGCCTTCTTCTCCGCCTCAAGCAGGTTGCCGGTCGAGGTCGTGAAGAAGTCCAGCACCGCCGCGTCCTCGAAGGACGGCGAGTTCGACACGTCGATGACCACGGACGCGCCCTCCAGCACCTCGGCCAGTCCCTCGCCCGTGAGCGTGTCCACGCCCGTGTTCGGCGCGGCCGGCACCGCCTCGTGCCCGTGCTGGCGGAGCATCTCCACGGCCTTCGAACCGATCAGGCCGGTGCCGCCGATAACCACGATCTTCATGAGTGCCCTCCTGTCCGCCGGGCCGTCGGTCGCAGCCCGGTCGACAGCTAAGACAGGGCACTCGTCCTGGCTGTGACAGCTCCCGCGAAGATCTCCGGAGCCTGCCCGACGCGGCCGTCACAAAGCCGGGCCCTCGCTTCCCTCCGCAGCCGGACGAGCCCATACGACGACGGAAGCGAGACCGTGCCACGAGCAGGCGGCGCCGCATGCCGTATCCGGATAACCGCGCGGTCGACGAGCCGCACCGCAGGCACGCCCCGTCTGGGCTCGTCCCGTTCCTACAGGTCTTCCCCTGGTCGTCGACGCGCCGGCCGGTGCGGGTGACGAACAGGTGAGCGGAGCGGGGCCTCGAGAAGTGAAGCGGCGGCGGTCTGAGGGCTTTCAGTCCAACAGGGCGCGCAGCGCCAGGTCGCCGATCTGCCGTAGCTCGTCGTGGCTGCGGCCGGCTGCCGCCTGGACGGCGATGCCGTCGGAGATCGTGTGGACGAGGGCGGCCAGGGCGGCCGGTTCGTAGTGAGAGGGCAGGTCGGCGGCCTGCTCCAGCCGCCTGCGCAGCGCCGCCTCACCGGCTTTGCGCGCCGCGACGGCGTCCTGGCGTACGGTGTGCGCCTCCGGGCCGCGGGCGTGCACGCTATTGACGCACAGGCAGCCGTGGGGCGTGTGCTCGCCCGCGGTCAGTGTCACCGCCCCGCGGATCAGCCGCTCGACGACCTCGCGGCCGGTGGGAGCGTCCAGCGCGTAGGCGGTGTAGGCGCCGGGGCCGGTGAGGTAGCGGGCCAGGACCTTGGCGAACAGTTCTTCCTTGTTGCCGAAGGCGGCATAGAGGCTGGGCTTGTTGATGCCCATCGCGGCGGTCAGGTCGGTCAGCGAGGTGCCCTCGTAGCCATGCCGCCAGAACACCTCCAGCGCGCGGTCAAGTGCGGCGTCTGCGTCGAACGAGCGTGGGCGTCCGCCGGGCATACCGTCCTCCCTACTCTGACCCAGTTCTATACCTTTCGGTACGTTACCTCTTGCGTGAGAGCGTCGCACTGTCCTAGTTTCATACCGCAAGGTACATAACTGAGGGGTGACGCATGATCCGAGTCGGAGTTGTCGGAGCCAGCGGTTGGGCGGACGGCTCGCACCTACCCGCACTGGCCGCGCTTGAGGAGTTCGAGGTGACCGCGGTCGCGACCACCCATCAGGCCAGCGCGGACCGGGCGGCCGCCGCCCATGGCGTGCGGCACGCCTTCGCCGACGCGGGCGAGCTCGCGGCGCACCCCGAGGTCGACCTGGTCGTCGTCTCGGTAAAGGCGTCCGGGCATGCCGCCGTGATCAGGGCCGCGCTCAAGGCCGGCAAGCACGTCGTGTCCGAGTGGCCGTTGGGTGTCGACGCCGACGAAGCGAGCGAGCTGACCGAGGCCGCCACTGCCGCAGGCGTTATTCATGCGGTCGTCCTCCAGGGGCACCACTCGCCGAGCGTGCGCTTTGCCGCCGACCTGTTGGCCGAAGGCCGGATCGGCACGCTCGAATCGGTCGCACTGGTGGCCGAGGGCGCACCCTGGGGTGGCAGTCAAATCTGGCCGAACCTGGTATTCGGCCTCGACCCCTCAGAGGGAACCAACATCCTGACCATCATGGCCGGCCACTTCCTGGCCACACTCGAACGGGTGGCGGGACCGCTGGCCGAGGTCTCGGCACGGCTGCCCCGCACGCACGACCGCGTGCGGGTCGCCGGGACGGAACAGACCGCGCCCAACTTCACGCCCAGCCACGTGCTGCTGCACGGACTGCTGACCAGCGGCGCCACCGCCTCCGTCGCCATTCACGGCGGCAACGGACCCATCCAAGACGCGTTCGCGCTCAAACTCGTCGGCAGCGCCGCAACACTGACCGCCACCCCGGCCCAGCGCGAGACGTACATCCACTGGAACGACTGGAACATCAGGATCGGAGACGACGTACTCGCGGTGCCCGACACCTATCGCACTATCCCCGCCGGCATCCGGTCCGGCCCCCCGGCCAACATCGCGGCCCTCTACCAGGAAGTCGCCCGGGCCATCGAAGAAGACCGGCAGCCACACCCCAATTTCGAGACAGCCCTGCGCCACCACCGGCTCCTCGCCGCCATCGAACGGTCCGCAGCCGATGGAACCGCCCAGGAAATCTCCTAACTCACCCGGCACTGGCAACGGCGGCTGGGCGCTGATGCCCGATTCCGACGGCGCGGAGTTCTTCGTAGGGGCGGGATCGGAATACGCCAGAAACCTCCCGTGGTCTCTCGTAGATGCCGGTCAGGCGGGGGCCTGTAGGGCGGTGAAATCGGCGTGGGCTTGTTCCACCGTATCGGGGAGGCGCTGGCGCTTGTCGTGTTCGGCCAGCGCTCGGTAGATGCTGGCAGGGCTCGGGCTTTGCCCTTTGCGTTTGCCGGTGGGATGATCAGGTCTGGCCGAATGTTTTCGACGGATTCGCCGCGGGCGCGGCGGCGGAGCACGGTGTGCAGCATGTTCTCGGTGATCACCGGGGGTCGGCCGCCGTGGTTTCCTTTGCGGGCGGCGGCGTTCAGGCCTTCCAGGGTGGCTTCGCGGATGTTCTCGCGTGCGGTTTCGGCCATCGCGGCGAAGAACGCGAACGGAGACTTTCTCGGCGAAGATCTTCTCGCGCGGGATGCCAGCCGCGGCCAGGGCATCGAGTTGAGACTGTAGTTCCTGAGTCAGGTGAGAGCAGCGGGCGTAGCCGATGCGGATGTCCGCGCTCGGCGTGTCCGCCGGGATCGGCGTCGGCGGCGGAGTGCCCGGCTTGACGGCGCGTCGCGGGCACGGGTGGCGCTCGACCTCATCGGCACCAACCGTGTGAGAACGAGTTGTGAGACGAGATCCGCCCCGCGTGGCGCTCTGTCGGCCTGCTGAGCGGGCGCTTCTCAGAATGGGACCATTTGTGAGAGCCGCGGCGCGTACCGAGAATTGCGCCTGAATACGCTTGTCCTTGTGCAGGGTGGTGTCGGTGCCGCAACGGTGCATCGCCGTACACGCCAGGTGCGACGGGGTGCCCTCGTGGTACATCGCCTCGGTGAGGATGCCGACCAGGCCACGGAAGATGCTGATGTGGACCACGGCACTGCGCATCCAGTGGGTGAGGGCATCCAGCGGATCCCTCGCGTCGGCGAGCGTGCGGGCCTCGGCGATGAGCGCATCGAGGCCGTCCCTGGTGGCGGCCTCGACGAGTGCGGCTGTCGCGCGACGGGATCCGCCGCGCCACCGGCTGGGAGACCACCACGCCCCTGAACGGGCAGCGCTGCCTGACCCGCGCCGCGTTCGACGCCGCGCTCCTGCTCGCCGCGGGTTTAGGGGCGAAGACCGCGAGTCATTCCCGAGAAGAGGGACCAGGCCGCCAACCGGAAGAAGAAGGCCCCTCAGGCGGCCGGCCCGTCAACCCCGTCACGGTGGTGGACGGACTGCCCCAAGGGTTCGAGGCAAGAGGCGGGTCAGCGGTCGAAGACGTTGCCGGCGAGCTCGGCGAGGACGCGGTTCTCGACCTGGGTGGGGGCCGCTCGACCAGCGAGGCGATGCGGCGCCGGGACCCGCTCGTCACAGCTCACGGGCCTATGACCTGGCTTTATAGCGTCACCGTCGACATGGGGGCGGCATGCCATCGCTCGCGCCGCAGCGGCAGGGCCGAGAAGCTCGCACAGCCCTGACCGGCGAGAACTTCTTGATCCTTTGTGGCTCACTATTGACAGTGCAGTGTGTCGTGTCTCAAAATCCACAGCAGTCGCAACCGAAACCCCCCCTTCTCGCTCAGCATGAATCCGTTCCTCCGCCTGCCCCGTCACGGCATGGACCAGCCCCGACAGACCGGTTGCCGCCCCGCCGGGCAGGGACCACGAACGGACTCATCACCTCTGGTCGGACAACGCCCACCAATCCATTTGTGATCTAGCAGCTCGTGTCGACACGTACGCGATGTCCCGAGCAAGACCCGGCCCGATCCGATTCCACGAACAACCACGCCCGAAAGAAGGAAAACCCATGCGCATGCGCAGCATGGCCGCAGTAGGAGTGCTCGCCGGCGCTCTTACGGTCGGCGTCACCGGAACCGCCCAAGCAGCAGCCCAGAACGGCGTCTGCGAACCCGGCGAAGTCTGCTTCTTCTGGGGGAGCAACCTGTGGGGATCCCTGTCGGACTTCTCCGCCCCGGTCGGCGACTTCGCGCCCTACAGATTCATCTCGCCCGCTCCCGGCCAGGGACAAGGGGTCAAGAACAACGCCGCTTCCGTGTGGAACAGAACCGGCCTGAACGTGCACGTCTGCTACAGCGAGTGGTACAACGGCTCGTGCGACTGGGTCGGATACCAGAGCTGGCGCAATCTGAACTACACGTTGAACGACAACGCATCGTTCCGTTTCGTCTAGGAATCATGCGGCCCGCTGACGTCCGGCGTCTCCGGGCCGCTCAGACGAACAAGCAGAACGCGCACCGGGGGACGACGGCCCGGAACACGACAACCAGCCCCCGAACCCAAGCCTCGGCGGTCCAACCACAGAACGATCATGCCGACCACGGCGAGCGGGACGCCGAAGCTGCCCAGCGTCAGCCAGAACGCGGCCATGGCCGAGCTCATGTCGGTGATTCCCTCCTCCGGCCGCCACAGCCGACCGGTGAACCACGAGTCGGCATGGCGTCCCGCCGTCAGTAGCAGCCCGCCGAGTGTGTGCCCGGCACCCAGCAGGATGAGAAGCAGACCTGCCCACCTGATCATGTGCGTCTCCCTGAGATATGGAACTCTCAGGCCCAGGGCGTGGCCGTGTAGATCAGCGGTACGGCGATCGCGACATACGTGGCGTAGACGCCCCAGCGGGCTGCGTCCCCCGCGGGCGAGTCACCGCAGTGCGCGCACCGCCAGCCCGCCGTACGGCGCTAGGCCAGCGCTGCCGCCCCCCACAGCAGCCCGCCGGTCCCGCACACGAGCTGGTTGGCCGCCGGCCACGTGCAGCAAACCGGGTTCCCGCAGGCCAGCCATGCGCTGGCCACGTCCAGCATGCGCGGCTCACCGCACGACCGGCAGCGCAGGTCCGGGCAGGGCACCTCCGGTAGTCCGGCCGTCCCGGTCAGCGCGCCGAGCGGCGGGTCGGTGGGAGGCGGAGACGATCCGGGGGGTAGGGGAGAGGGTCATCGGGCCTCCGATTGTCTCTGTGCAAGCTACCGGGGGTAGTCAGCCATCATCGGCCGTCGGGCGCCGCGCGCGCGGCCTGTTCGGCGGCGTGCTCGGCGGTCTGGGCGCGTTGCTCGGCGGCGGCCGCGCGTTCGCGCTGCGTGCGGGCCTCGGCGCGCGCTTCCTCCAGCTGGCGCCGCACCTCGTTCATCGCCGCGTCGGCGGCCGCGCGGGCGGCCTGCAGGTCGGCGCGGGCCTGCGCGGCGTCGGACGGTGACCAGCTGGGCCCGCACTTCCTGCGGCCGGACGCCGAGATCGTCATGATCGAGTCGCGGGCGGTCCTCCGGCGGCGCCGCTTCCAC
>NZ_JBEZJP010000384.1:0-8061 GCF_040653175.1 Actinomadura sp. NPDC048032 | reverse complement strand
GTCGAGCGGGGCCAGCAGGTCGTGCAGGGCCTCGAACGTGCCCGGGCCGGCGGCGATGGTCAGCTCCGGGCCGGGGGCCGCGCCGTGCAGCCCCTCGACGCGCCCGCCCGCCTCCCGGACGATCAGCCCGCCCGCGGCGATGTCCCACGCCTGCACTCCGCGCTCGTAGTAGGCGTCCGCCCGCCCGGCCGCCAGGGAGCACAGGTCCACGCAGCACGACCCGCCCCGGCGGATGTCGCGGATGTTCGGCAGCACGCCGGTGAGGACCTCCGCCTGCCGCGCCCGCCGTCCCGCCTCGTAGCCGAACCCGGTGGACACCAGCGCCCGGCCCAGCGGGACGTGGGCGTTCACGCGCAGCTCGCGCGTGCCCGCCGCGGTGTGCTGGAGGGCCCCGCCGCCGCGCACGGCCGTGTAGGTCTCCTCCCGGCGCGGGATCTCCACCACGCCGGCGACGGCCTCGCCGTCCACCTCGGCGGCGATGCTGACCGCCCAGTCCGGCAGGTCGTAGAGGTAGTTGACGGTCCCGTCGATCGGGTCGACCACCCACCGCACGCCGCTCCCGCCGGCCTGCGAGCCGCCCTCCTCGCCGAGGAAGCCGTCGCCGGGGCGCACCGCCCTGATCCGCTCGATGATCAGGCGCTCGGCGGCGCGGTCCATCTGGGTGACGACGTCGGTCGGGGACGACTTGGTCTGGACGACGTCCGGGCCGCCCGCGGGCCGCTTGTCGACCAGCATCCGGCCGGCCTCGCGGGCGGTCGCCGCGGCCAGGTCCAGCAGTTCCTCGGCCAGGCTCATGAGACCCCTTCCAGGAGGTGGCGGGGCAGGGCGGCGAAGCGCGGGTCGCTCCCGGGCGTGGCGGCGCGCTCGAACGCGAGCCCGAGCTCCGCGGCGCGGTCGGCGGCCTCGACGTCGAGGTCGTACTTGACCTCCATGTGGTCGGAGACGAACCCGATCGGCACGACCGCCACGGCGCGGACGCCCCGGCCGTGCAGCTCCTCCAGGTGGTCGGTGATCTGCGGCTCCAGCCACGGCTGGCTCGGCGGCCCGCTCCGGCTCTGGTAGACGAGGTCCCACGGCGCCCCGGGGGCCGCCTGCCCCGCGACCGCCTGCGCGGCGGCGTGCAGCTCCCCGGTGTACAGCTCCCGGTTGGGCTGGGACAGCGGCACGCTGTGGGCGGTGAACACCAGCCGCGCGCCCTCGGGCAGGCGGCTCAGCGCGTCCTTCGTCGCGTCCACGAACGGTTCGAGGAAACCGGGGCGGTCCGCGTAGACGGGGAGCTTGTCGATCTCGGGGGCGCCCGGCACCTCCGCGCGGGCGCGGGCGATGTCCTCGAGGTACTGGTCGTTCGTTGAGTAGCCGCTGTAGGCGGACGTGACGAACGCGGCGGCGCGCCGGATCCCGTCCTCCTCCATCTGCCGGACGGTGTCGGCGAGGTAGGGGGTCCAGTTCCGGTTGCCCCAGTACACGGGCAGGTCGACGCCGTTGGCGGCGAAGTCGGCCTCGATCGCGGCCTTGAGCTCCCGGCACTGCCGGTTGATCGGACTGACACCGCCGAACAGGAAGTAGTGCTCCCCCACCTCCTCCAGGCGCTCCTTGGGGATGTTGCGCCCCCGGGTGACGTTCTCCAGAAACGGGATCACCTCTTCGGGCCCTTCCGGCCCTCCGAAGGACAGCAGAAGCAACGCGTCATACGACGTCATGCGTCCATCCAATCAGCCGTCGGGCCGATTCCCCGCCAGGGGTGCTCACTCGTAGCGCGCCGAGTACGCCCTCGCCAGGTTGAGGACCTTCTGGACGTACCAGTCGGCGTGGTTGTACTGCCAGACCGCCCGGTAGAGCTGCCGCCCGCCCTGGCCCGCCCCGTTCGCGCACAGGTACTTGGCCGCCCCCGGGATGGCGTCGTAGGGGTTCATGATGTCGGCCTTGCCGTCGCCGTCGCCGTCCACCCCGTACGCCTTCCACGTCGAGGGCAGGAACTGCATCGGGCCGAGCGCGCCCGCGCTGGAGCGGCCCGCGTTGCGCCCGTGGTCGCTCTCGACCTGGCCGATCGCGGCGAGGACCGTCCAGGACAGGCCGCGGCAGCTCCTGGCCGCCTGCTTGTAGAGGTCCAGGTAACTGCCCGAACGGCCGCCGTCCGCCGGTGCCTGGTACTTGCTCTCGTGCAGGTTCAGCACGCTCGTGCCGGGGCCGAGGACCTTGCCGACGGCCTTGACGACCTTGGCGGGGTCCACCCCGGGCGCGTTGACGAGGACCGCCACGTTGGGGACGAGGCCCATCTCCTGCCCGGACTTCCTGCTGACGAGCATGTCGATGCCGGGCAGGCCGAGCGGACCGGAACCGCCCATGGTGAGCTTCGGCATCGTCCGCGCCACCACGGGGTACTGGTAGCCGCGGTTGAGCTGGAGCTGCTGGGCGGCGTCCGGCGACACCACGAACTGGTCACCGGCCAGGGCGGCCCACAGGTCGGTCTTCTTCGCCGTCGCGGGGGGCGTCCAGGAGCGGAACGCCGACGGGTCCACGGCGAGCGCGTTCACCTGGCGGCCCTGGAGCTGGACGGCGCCGCCCGCGACGGCCGCCACGTCCCCGACCCTGCCGAGCCTCGCGATCCGATCGATCTTGGCGGCGGGGATCGAGGCGGTCCCGACGGCGAGCACGTCGGGCGGCACGACGCGGCGCAGCGGCGCTACCTGGCCGCCGGTGGCCACGTTGACCGGGTCGCCGGGACGCACGCTCGGCGGCGCCGCCTCCTGCGGCGACTCGGCCCCGGCCGGATCCGCCTTCTCGGTGGTCAGCGCCGCGTAGACGCCGCCGGAGGTGCTGGCGACGGCCAGGACCGCGATACCGCCGATGAGGAGGGGCAGCGCACGGCCGCCCCGCTGCGGCCCCGCGTCCGGGCGCCGCGGATCCCGCTTCTTCTTCTCGGGCCGGTTCTTCTCGGGCCGGGGCCGGTGCGGACGGGCGGCGGGCGCCTCACCACCGCCGATCGCGCCGGTGCGCGGAGCTGAAGGAGGAGCCACAACATTTCCCCACGAGTCTCGCTACGGACGGTTAGCCTGCCGTGGTTACCGGATCGTACGGTATCGACGACTCTGTGCCCCCGCTCGGGCCGTCCAAAAATGTGAACTTTCCTCACGATCGATTCGTGAGTAGAGTCACGGCATGTCCCCAGCGACCAAGCAGACGTGGCGGAACTGGGCGGGAAACCAGCAGGCCACACCGCATCGCGTCGCCGCACCGCGCAGCGCCGACGAGGTGGCCGCCGCGGTCCGGTCGGCCGCCGCCGACGGCCTCACGGTCCGCATGACCGGCACAGGGCACTCCTTCACCGGCGCCGCCGTCGCCGAGGGGGTCCTGCTCCGTCCCACCGCGCTCACCGCGGTCCGCTCCGTCGACACCGCCACGGGGCTCGTCACCGTCGAGGCCGGCCTGCCGCTCCACGCGCTCAACCGCGTTCTGGAGGAGCACGGCCTCGCGCTGGCCAACATGGGCGACATCCAGGAGCAGACCGCCGCGGGCGCGCTGCAGACCGCGACGCACGGAACCGGGCGCGACGCCGCCGGCCTCGCGTCCCAGGTCGCCGCCCTGGAACTCGTCCTCGCCGACGGCACCGTGGCGAACTGCTCGCGCGAGGAGCGCCCCGACCTGTTCGCCGCGGCCCTCGCCGGGCTCGGCGCTCTCGGCGTCGTCACCGCCATCACCTGGCGGACCGTCCCGGCGTTCCTGCTGCGCGCGCAGGAGGCCCCGATGAAGTGGGACGAGGTCCTCGCGCGCGTGGACGAGTTCGACGCCGCCAACGAGCACTTCGAGTTCTACTGGTTCCCGCACACCGAGGGCTGCCTGACCAAGCGCAACAACCGGGTCGAGGGTCCGGCCGAGCCGCTGTCGAAGGTCAGGCACTGGCTGGACGACCGGTTCCTGTCGAACACGGTCTTCGGGGCCGTCAACAGGGTCACCCACCGGGCCCCCGCCGCGACGCCCTTCGTCAACGGCATCTCCGCCAAGGCGCTGGGGGCCCGCACCTACAGCGACACCTCGTACAAGGTCTTCACCAGCCCGCGCACGGTCCGCTTCAAGGAGCAGGAGTACGCGATCCCGCGCGAGGCGCTCGTCCCCGCGCTGCGCGACCTCCGCACCCTGTTCGCCAAGCGGGACTGGCGGATCAGCTTCCCCATCGAGGTCCGGCTGCTTCCCCCCGAGGACGCCTGGCTGTCGATGGCGCACGGCCGCCAGAGCGCGTTCATCGCGGTGCACGTCTACCACCGCGACCCGCACGAGGACTACTTCGGCGGCGTCGAGGACCTTCTGACCGGGTTCGACGGCCGTCCCCACTGGGGCAAGCTCCACACCCGCGACGCCGCCTACCTGGAGAAGGCGTACCCCCGGTTCGGCGACTTCCGCGCCCTGCGGGACGAACTGGACCCGGACCGCCGCTTCGCGAACCCCTACACGAGGCAGGTCTTCGGCGACTAGCCGCACCCGGCCTTCCCAGCGGTCGCCAGGCTCAGCCGCCCGGCGTGGAGCGCGGGTCGGGGACGCCTTGGCCGCCGTCCTGCGGGCCTCCGGTGGTCGCGGGCGCCTCCGGCGTCGTCGGCGCCGTCGTCGGCGGCACGGTCGTGGGCTCCTGAGTCGGCCGCTCGGTCGGCTCCGACGACGGCTGCGGCGCCGTCGAGCCCGGTCCCCCGGTGGGCGCCTCACTCGTCGGAGTGCCGCTCGGCGTGGAGGTCGGCTTGTCCGTGGCGCCCCCGGAGGGGTCCTGCGAAGGCGTGTCGGCCGGCTTCGCGCTGCCCCCGCCGTCGAGGACCTTCGTGACGGTCAGGCCCTTGCCGCCGGCACCGCCCACGGGCCGGCCGGTGCCCGCCTCGTAGATCGTGATCCCGCCGATGACGACCGCGAACACCGCCGCCGAGGAGACCACCAGCTTCACCCAGTGCGCCTTGGCCCACTCCACCGTGCTCTGCCACGCCGAGCGGCGGACGACCTGCCGGACCGCGTCCTCGCCGGCCTCCTCGGCGAACGCGGCGGCGACCGTCTGCGCGGGGTCCAGGCGCGTGGCGTTCGGGTCGCCGCCGGGGTCGAGCCGCGTGGCGTTCGGGTCTCCCCCGCCGAACACGGGGTCCAGGCGCGTGGCGCCGGGATCGCCCGACCACACCGCGGTCCGGGTGGGGTCGGCGCTCCTCGCCTCGCCGGCCGCGCCCTCGGCCATCTCCCGCCGCCGGACCGCCGACTGCAGGTGCGTCAGCTCCTTGATCTGCTCACGGCCCTGGTCGAGGTAGTGCTTGCCGACCGCCGACCCCGCCGTGGAGATCACGCTCATCAGGGCCGCGCCGATGATCGTCCCGTACACGCCCAGGAAGGACGCGCCCAGGGCGGCGACCGCCGTCGCCACCGCACTCGCGATCAGCTGCGTCGTGCTCACGTCCGGCAGCTTGCGCGGCATCGCCTGTCTCACCCCTGTCTGTCGCCACGGACACCCCGAGATTGAACTGATCGGAAGGACGCGGGTGTTCCTGCCCACGACGTGACGCTCGCAACGTCGAACCGGCGGGGCGTTCACGGCCTCGTCAGGAACGGTGTGGAAAAGGATGGACAAGAATCGAGCAGAGCGGCCCCCCGCCGGTCGCGGCACCGGCAAGCTTGGTCAGGTGCCCTCTTCGACCTCGTGAAGAGGGCTTCGAGAGCGGCGATGTTCGGACATGCCGGGTACGGTGCTGGCAGCAGGTGTGTCCGAAAGAGAGACTCGGGAACCCGGGGGAAGGGCACGCATGCGCCCTCGGTGGGCATCGGACGGCCGACCGGTGAGAGCACGGTCGCGCGGTCCGGCGTCCTCCGTGCCGTCTGGACAGGGCAGGAAGGACACGCATGCAGGAGCTGCGCCTCGTCGCGGTCAGCGAGGACGGTACGTACCTCGTCCTGGCCACCGCGGGCCGAGGCACCCGGTTCACCCTGCCCGTCGACGACCGGCTCCGCGCCGCGGTCCGTGGGCACTTCTCCCGCCTCGGCCAGTTCGAGATCGAAGTGGAGAGTCCCTTGCGCCCCAAGGAGATCCAGACCCGCATCCGGTCCGGGGAGACCGCGGAGGAGATCGCCGAGTCGGCGGGCATCCCGGTCGAACGGGTCCGCTGGTTCGAGGGTCCGGTCCTGCAGGAACGCGAATACATGGCCCAGCAGGCGCAGCGCGTCGCCGTCCGCCGCCCCGGCGAGTCGACCCCGGGCCCGCCGCTCGGCGAGACCGTCGAGGAGCGCCTCGGCCGCGGCGGCGTCGACCTGGAAGAGGTCGAGTGGGACTCCTGGAAGTGCGAGGACAACACCTGGCGCGTCCGGCTGTCCTTCTTCGAGGGCGGCCGCCCGCACGCCGCCGAGTGGACGTTCGACCCGCGCCGCCGGCACGTCTCCCCGCTGGACGAGGTCGCCGCCCGGCTGACCTCCGTCGAGTGGGACGACGACGACGCGCTCTCCGACACCGTCACGCCGCTCGTGCCGCGCCGTCCCGCGATGAAGGTCGTCTCCAGCGACCGCGACGCCCCGCCCGGCCGCGGGCTGCCCGCGCGCGGCCTGCCCGCCGAGCCCGAGCAGCCGGCGCCCGAGCCGCTGCGCGCCGCCGAGCCCCGCGCCTACATCGTCGAGCGCGGCCGCATGGTCGACCCGCGGCCCGCCTTCCGCGAGGCGACCGAGCCGCCCTCCCTGCGCGAGGCCGCCCCGCCGCGTCCTGCCGCGCACGCCCCTGAGCCGCCCTCTCCGGCCCCGCCCGCCGAGGAGGCGGCCACGGAGGCGCCCTCCGCCGAGACGCCCGCCGACGAGCCCGTCACGGCCGTCCAGAGCGAGGAGCCGCACGGCGTCGCCGCCGCGCTCGGGTCGGCCGAACCGGCCGAGTCCCCCGGTGCGGACGACGAGACCGCGGCCGAGACCGCCGAGCCGGGCGGGACGGCGGCCGAGAGCACCGCCGACGAGACCGCCGCGGAGGAAGCGCGCCCCGCCGAGGCCGCCGAGGAGCCGGAGGACGAGGCCCGGGTGCCCGAGGAGATCGAGGCGATCGACGCCGACGACCTCGAAGAGGTCCGTGAAGAGGAGCACGCGTCCGCCGAACCGGCCGGATCGGCCGAGCCGGCCCTCCGGGAGCAGGCGGGCGAGAGCCGCGACGACCCCGAGGCCGGCGAGGCGCACGAGGCAGAGCAGGTGCGGGAGGCGGCCGGCGCGGCGCCGGAGGCGGTGGAGGCTCCCGAGCCCGCCCCTTCGGCCGAGCCGGAGGAACCGGCCGAGCCCGCCGAGGCACCAGCCGCCGCCCGGCCGCGGGTGGAGGACGACGCGCCGCGCGTTCCCGAGGAGGAGAGGGAGGCCGAACCCGTCCGCAGGCCCGCTCCGGCCCGCGAGCCCGCCGCGGAGAGCACGCCCGTGGCTCCGCCGCGGCAGCCCGCGCGGCCGCCGGCCAAGAAGAAGCCGGCGGCGCGGCCCACCATGCCCGCCGCCGCTCAGGACAAGCCGGTCACCGGATCGCCCGCCGCCGCCGCTGCGGCCGGGGAGCCCGCGGGCACGCAGCGTCCGGCCCGGCGCCGCAAGGCCAAGGGCAAGCGCGCCTCCGTCCCGTCCTGGGACGAGATCATGTTCGGTGCCCGCCGGCCGGAATAGTCTCCGCGCCCGCACCGGGCGGCCCGTCCAGGAACGGGGTCAGCCACGCCGGGGTGATGGCGGCGGCGAGGGCCACGGCGCCCTCCTCGGACATGTCCGTCGCCGAGCAGCCCCCGTCGCCCGCGCCCACGGCCGCGAAGAGGGTGGCGAGGCCCAGCCTGCGCTGGAAGAGCGTCTGGCGGACCCGCCAGCCGATGACGGCCGAGTGCTCGACGACGACCTGGCGGCGGCGCAGGGAGCCCGACCGCACGGTGAGGCGCTCCCCGTCGGTGGCGTGGCCCAGTTGGCGGTAGCGGTCCAGCCCCAGCGGCACCGCCAGGACGGCGGTCGCGGCGCACGCGTACGCGACCCACGGCTGCCCGGCGAGGACGGCCAGGACGGCGACGCCCAGCGCGGGCGCCACCGCGCGGACGACGCGGCGGCCCCGCGCGGCCGGCG
>NZ_JBEZJP010000383.1:0-8126 GCF_040653175.1 Actinomadura sp. NPDC048032 | reverse complement strand
GCCGCGGCGAGCAGCACCGCGCCGGAGCCGGCCATCGCGGCCGTCTGCCACGACAGCCAGGCGAAGTTCTCGCCGACGAAGGTGCTCCATCAGGAAGACCGCGACCGTGCCGGGCGCCAGGGCCTCGAAGACGTGCGGGGCGTCGCCGGGGTAGGCGAGGTAGTCGCCGGGTCCGAGCTCCAGCGGCCCCGACGCGGGCCCGGCCACGGCGCGGCCGGCGCTGAGGACGACGTGCTCGGTGGTGCCCGGCGGATGCGGGTCGGAGACCCTCGGCTCGCCCGGCTCCGCCGTGACGCGGTAGAGGTCGCGGCGCGCGTGCGGCGGGGACGACGCCAGCAGCGTCGCCGTGTAGTCGGCCCGGTCGGAGTGCGCGGCCGGCCCCTCCCCCGCCCGGATCACCCGGACGGCCTGGCGCGGCGGGTCCACCAGGCGGCTGAAGGGCACGCCCAGGGCCGTCGCCAGGGCCCACAGCGTCTCCACGCTCGGGTTCCCGGCGCCCGACTCCAGCTGGGAGAGCGTGGACTTGGCCAGGCCCGCGCGCCTGGCCAGCTCCGTCTGGGACATCCCGGCGCGCTCGCGCTCCCGCCGGATCGACGCCGCGATCACCGCGATCACATCCACTCGCCCGCTCCCGCCCTCCGAAGGTAGTGTTCACTGTACTGGACGATTGTTCGCTACAACGAACGGAACTGAGCATGAGGCACCTCGGCATCCTCGCCCACAGCGCGGAAGGCGCCGCCCTGTGCTTCCGGACCTTCTGCCAGGAGGGCTTCCGCGAGCTGGGCCCCGACGACCACCCGGACGTGACGCTCGACCTCATCGCGCTCGCGCGCAGCATGCCCTCGTGGGACGCCGGCGACCACGCCACGATCAGGGAGATCCTGGCCGAGAGCGCCCGGCGGCTCGCCGCGGCGGGCGCGGACTTCTTCGTCTGCCCCGACAACACCGCGCACCTGGCCCTCGAACACCCCGGCGCCGATCTGGCGCTTCCCGGCCTGCACATCGTCCAGGTCGTCGCCGACCAGGCCGCCCGCGACGGCCGCACGCGCGTCGGCGTGCTCGGCACCCGCTACACCATGGACGGGCCGCTCTACCCGCGCGAGCTGGCGGCGCGCGGCATCGCCGCCGAGGTCCCGGACCCGGCCGACCGGGAGACCGTCGACCGGATCATCTTCGACGAGCTGGTCAACGGGGTCTTCACCGAGGACTCGCGCCGCGAGTACGTCCGGATCATCGAGCGCCTCGCCGCACGCGGGTGCGACGCGGTCGCGCTGGTGTGCACCGAGATCCCGCTCCTGGTCACGCCCGAGGCCTCGCCGCTGCCCACGCTCGACTCCACCCGCCTGCTGGCCCGCGCCGCCTTCGACGTGGCCGCGGATCGGCGTCCCGTCCCGGCCTGGCGCGGCGGACGCTTCGACGCCCGTTGAAACGACCCGCCCCTAGATTGCCGGTCATGGACTTCGGCGAGGAGAAGGCGAGCCGCTTCCGGCGGCTCCACCACGGGGACCGTCCGCTGGTGCTGCCGAACGCCTGGGACTTCGCGAGCGGCGCGGCGCTGGCGGAGGCCGGGTTCCCGGCGATCGGCACGACGAGCCTCGGCGTCGCCGCGGCGGCCGGGAAGACCGACGGGGCCGGCGGCACGCGCGCGGAGACGATCGCGCTCGCCCGGACGCTGGCGCGGCTGCCCGTCCCGGTGACCGTCGACGTCGAGGGCGGGTTCTCCGACCGGCCCGGCGACGTGGCCGCGCTCGCCGCCGAGCTCGCCTCGTACGGGATCGCCGGGATCAATCTGGAGGACGGCCGCGCCGGCGGCGCCCTCGCCTCCGCCCGCGACCAGGCGGCCGTCATCGCGGCCGTCAAGGAGGCCGCGCCGGGGGTGTTCCTCAACGCCCGCGTCGACACGTTCTGGCTGGGCGCGCCGGACCTGGAGGAGACGCTGCGGCGGGCGCGGGCGTACGCGCGGGCGGGAGCGGACGGGATCTTCGTCCCGGGGATCGCCGGCGACGCCGACGTCCAGGCCGTAGCCCCGGTGCCCTGCCACGGGCCGGGCGCGGGGCGCGGTCTAGCCGATCGCGATGGGGAAGTGGTCGATGCCGCGGCCCACCCACGAGTCGCGGCGGACGGGCTCCCCGGCGGGCCGGATGCGGGGGAAGCGGCGCAGCAGCCGCGGAAGCGCGATCCGCGCCTCCAGGCGCGACAGCGGAGCCCCGAGGCAGAAGTGGCCGCCGGCCCCGAAGGTGAGCGGCGCGGTGTAGGGGCGGTCCGGGTCGAAGCGGTCGGGTCGCCGGTAGCGGCGGGGGTCCCGGTTGCCGGCGGCCAGGATCGCGACCACCTTCGTGCCCGCCGGGATGGTCCTCCCCAGAAGCTCCACGTCCGTTTCGGCCCAGCGGCTCGTCGCCTGCACCGGCGGCTCGAACCGCAGCACCTCCTCGGCGTAGGCGGAGGCGAAGCCGGGTTCGGTGCGGAGGCGGTCGGCGAGGCCGGGGTGCTCGAACGACAGCAGGAGCGCGTGCGCCATGAAGAAGTTCGTCGTCTCGAACCCGGCGGTCAGCAGCAGCATCATGTTGCCGACCAGCTCGTCGCGGCCGAGCCCGCCTCCGCCGTCGTGCACCCGCACCAGGGAGCTGACGAGGTCCGCCTCGGGGCAGCGGCGGCGCCGCTCGATCAGGTCGTCGAAGTACACCGCCAGGTCGTCCATGGCGGCGTCGGCCGGGGCGAGCCGGGAGGCGTTCGTGATCCCCTCCAGGGCGGTCGTCACGTCGGCCGCGATGGCCCGGAACCACGCCTGGTCCCGCTCGGGCACCCCGAGCAGCCCGCTGATCACCGCGATCGGGAGCCGTGAGGCGAACTCGGCGATGAAGTCGACCGCCGCGCCGCCCGCGCCCGCCTCCGCCAGCGAGTCCAGGAGCCGGTCGGTGATCTGCTCGATCGCCGTCTCGTAGCCCGTCACCCGCCGGGGCGTGAACTCGCCCCGCAGCAGCCGCCGCAGGCGGGTGTGCGCCGGCGGATTGCTGTAGAGCATGGAGTCGGTGTAGGCGCGCAGCGAGGAGTGCGCCCGCCACTCCGGGTAGAAGAGGTCGAAGCTGTCCCCGTCCTGGACGCGCAGCCGCGGATCCCGGAGCACCCGGTCGCACTCGTCGTACCCGACGGCGGCCATCACCCCCGGTTTGACGTCGACCAGGTCGCCGTGCGCCCGTATCTCCTCGTACAGCGGATACGGATCCCTGAGTCCCTCGCCCACCAGCGCCGCGAGCGCCTCGCGCGGCTGCATCGTCCCCGTGGCCATCGCCTCGTCCCTTCGCGAGATTCCTCGTGGTCGCCGCTGCGCGGGGTTCCTCGGCCCGCCGCGGCCCGCCGCGTTCCGGCGGCGGTCACCCGCCGGGGTGGAGCTCGACGATCGACACCGCCCCGGCGGGGTGGACGGAGGCGACGCCGAGCCCGGCCTCGGCGGCGAGCGCCGACAGCTCCGGCAGCGACCGCACCTTCCCTCCGCAGTAGGCGAGCATCCGCAGGTCCAGCCCGGTCGGCCCGGCGCCGTCCGGACCGACGTTCTCCACCACGAACACCGAGCCGTCCGCGCCCGCGGCCTCCGCGCAGCGGGCCAGGATGGCGCGCGCCGGGTCGTCGCCCCAGTTGTGGACGATCAGCGAGAGGACGTAGCCCCCGGCCCCCGGCGGGAGCCGGCCGAACATGTCGCCCGTCTCGACCTCGGCGCGGTCGGCGACGCCCGCCGCGGCCAGCGCCTTGCGCGCCGCGTCGGTGGCCGGGGGCCGTTCGACGAGCACGCCCCGGAGCCCGGGATGCGCGGTGAGCAGCGCGGCCAGAAGCGTGCCGTCCCCGCCGCCGACGTCCACCACGCGGCCGAGGGACGCCCAGTCGTACGCCGACGCGATCCGCCGCGCGCGGTCCGCTCCGCCCGGCCGGAGCATGGCGCGGAAGGCGGCTTCGCGGCGGGGCTCGGCGGCCAGGTCGTCCCAGAAGGAGAGGCCGAAGCGCCGCGGGTAGGCGGGCTCGCCCGTGCGGACGCTGTGCAGCAGCTCGACGTAGCAGAGCTCGGCCCGGCCGCCCTCCTCGACGTCGAGGCAGGCGCGCAGGCCGCCCGGGTGGTCGCCGCGTAGCGGCTCGCCCAGCGCGGTCAGCCCGTACCGGTCGGAGTCGTCCCTTGTCAGCACCCCGCGCACCGCGAGGTAGCGCATCAGGCGGGCGAGCCCGCCGGCGTCGGCGCCGGTGGCCGCCGCCAGTTCGGGCACGGTCCGCAGCCCGGCCGCGATGTGGTCGGCGATGCGCAGCGTCGCCGCCACCCGCACCGCCATCGGGGTCGCGAGCTGGGCCATCGCCCACAGCGCGGGGACGGCCTCGTCCGCCGCCGCCGACACGAGTCCCGCGTCGTGGCGCGGCGGCGCCGGGTCCCCGGAGCGGCGGCCGTGCGGCTCGTCGGGCTTGACCATCGCGTTCATCGATCTCCCCGGTTGCGCGGCTAGGGACGGAAGAGCTCGGAGGCCATGGCGGTGACGCCGGCGGCGGGACGCACCGGGAAGCCGATCTGCCCCAGGACGTCCCGCCGGACGTCGACGCCGGGCGCCACCTCCGTCAGGACGAGTCCTTCGGAGGTCATCTCGAACACGGCGCGCTCGGTGACGACGACGGCCCGCTGGCCGCGTTCCAGACCGGCGCGGACCGCGTAGGTGACGTGGTCGACCTCGGGCACGAGCTTCTGGATCTCGCCCTCCCGCAGGATGTCCAGCCTGCCGCCGTCGCAGGACACTTCGAGGCCCTTGGTGGTGAGGGTTCCCCCGAGGACGATCCGCCGCGCGTTGTGCGCGATGTCGACGAACCCGCCGCCGCCCGGGCTCGTGCCCGCGAACCGGCTGACGTTGACGTTCCCCGCGGCGTCGAGCTGGGCGAAGGAGAGCGCGGCGAGCGCGCAGCCGCCGCCGTCGATGAAGTCGAACTGGTAGGTGCCGTCGACCAGCGCCTCGGGCGAGTAGTTGGCCGAGAACTGCCAGCCGCCCATGACGACGCCGCCGAAGGAGCCGTGCTCGGTGGTGAAGGTGTAGTCGTCCAGCCGGCCGTCCTGGAAGGCGCCGTCCTCCGCCATGGCCAGGATCGCGCTCGACGCCGCGCCGAACCCGAGGATCGTGGTCTCACCCGGGCGGATCTCCCGCGCGACACGGCGCGCGATGACCTTCCCCGGCCCGGACCGCAGGCGCGGCAAGCGCCCGACCGGGTTCGCCACCGGCCGCAGGTAGCCGGGGTCGTTGCGCACCTCCGTCCCGATCAGCTCGCCCGGCGCGACCACCACGCGGTCGACGAGCACTCCGGGGACCTGCACCTCCCGCGCGGGCCGGGACCCGCGCGGCACGATCCGCGACACCTGCGCGATCACGGTGCCGCCGCTCGCCTTGACGGCGAGGGCGAGGGCGAGGGCGGCGGAGGTGAGCGGCAGGTCCTCGAAGGACAGGTTGCCCTGGACGTCGGAGCTGCTGGCCCGGATGACCCCCACGTCCAGCGGCCAGGTGGGGTAGAGCAGGAGCTCCTCGCCGCGGAGCTCGACCACCTCCACCAGGTCGTCCTTGGCCCGCCCGGTGAGGCGGCCGCCGCCGTGGCGCGGGTCGGCGAAGGTGCCGAGGCCGATGCGGGTGAGGTAGCCCGGGCTCCGCCGCGCGACCTCCCGCAGCCAGTGCATGGCGGCGCCGATCGGCCAGCTGTAGGCCTCGACGAGATCGTCGCGGATCAGGCCCGTGAGCGCCGGGCGGGTGCCGGTGCGCGGATGCCGCGGATTGATGTAGGAGCCGGCGACGATGCGGCGCATCAGGCCCTCGCGGGCCACGCCGTCCATGCCGCCGATGTCCATGGCGTCGCCGGTGGCGCAGGGGAAGAAGAAGGTCAGGTCGCGGGGGGAGCCGAGCCGCTCGAAGCGCTCGCCGATGGCGCGCAGGACCGCGTCGGGGGTGATCCAGCCGATGACGCCGGTGCTCGCGACGGCCTGCCCGTCCTCGACGAGGGCCGCCGCGGTCGCCGCGTCGCAGACCTTGCCCCCCACGGCAGCAGCCGCGGCATCGTCCATCGCGTCCCCTCGGCGTCGCACCGGTCCCGGTCGTCCCGCGGGGGACCTGGTCCCCTCCGCGCGGACGCCGTCGATCACCGATGCTATCAAAAACTATAGTTATCGCCCAGATCGGCGGATTGAGTTCCCGGACTTCCCGCTGGATTCGAGGTCCGCGATCGCCTTTTCCGAGGAGAGGCAATATGTTTTTCTAGTAGGACGTGTTCGGGCGTGGAAAGTGAGGCAGCGTGCGACGTGGGATGGACGCCTCGTTCTCCGCCCTGCCGCTGCGCTCCCTGGCCGACGCGGCGCTCGGCCGCGCGGCCGAGCTCGGGGCCGCGCACGCGTCCTTCCGCCTCGACCGCGTCCGGACGGCGCGGCTGCTGCTGCGCGACGGCGTCCTCGGCGGCGGGCAGGACACGACGGACACGGGGCTGGCCGTGCGCCTGTGGCACCGCGGCGTGCCCGGCTTCGCCGCCGCCCCCGAGCTGACGGCGAGCGCCGCCGCCGGAGCCGCCGAGCAGGCGGTGGCCGTGGCCCGCGCGTGCGCGGCGATCGGAGGCGGCTCGGGCGAGCCGGTCGGCGAGCCGGTCCACCGCGACACGACGTGGATCTCGTCGTACCGGGTCGATCCGTTCGAGGTGCCCGAGCAGGAGCGCATCGCGCTCATGGCCGACCGGAGCCGGCGGCTGCTGGCCGCGCCCGAGGTCGAGCACGTGCTGGCCTTCCTCACCCTCGTCCGGGAGAACAAGTTCTACGCCGATCTCGCGGGCACGGTGACCGCCCAGCAGCGCATCCGGGTCCACCCGCTGTTCTTCGTCCAGGGCGCGGACCCGCGCGGCGGCGGGACGGCGACGCTGCGCACCCTCGGGCCCCCGGTCGCCCGGGGCTGGGAGTACCTGGGCGGCGAGGGCTGGGACTGGGAGCGCGAGCTGGCCGAGCTGCCCGCGCACCTCGCCGCCAAGCTCCGCGCCCGCCCGGTGCGGCCGGGCCGCTACGACCTCGTCATCGACCCGTCCAACCTCTGGCTGACCGTTCACGAGTCGGTCGGCCACACCACGGAGATGGACCGCGCGCTGGGGCACGAGGCGTCCTCGACCGGCACGACGTTCCTCGCCCCGGACGGGCTCGGCTCGCACCGCTACGGCTCGCCGCTGATGAACGTCACCGCGGACCGCACGGCCGAACACGGCCTCGCGACGGTCGGCTTCGACGACGAAGGGGTCGCGGCGCAGTCCTGGAGCCTCGTCCGGGACGGGGTGCTCACCGGCTTCCAGCACGACCGGCGCACCGCGGGCCTGGCGGGCCTCGGGCGTTCCAACGGCTGCTCGTTCGCCGAGTCGGCGATGCACGTGCCGCTGCCGCGGATGCCCAACGTCGGGCTCCGCCCCGCGCCCGGCGGCCCGTCCACCGGCGACCTCATCGCGGGCGTCGAGGACGGGATCTACCTCGTCGGGTCCGACAGCTGGTCCATCGACATGCGGCGCCAGAACTTCCAGATGACCGCCCAGCGGTGCCACCGGATCCGCAACGGCAGGCTGGACGGCCAGCTGAGCGGGGTCGCCTACCAGGCCTCCACGACGCGGTTCTGGTCGGCGCTGGCCGCGCTCGGCGGCGAGGACACCTACCGGCTCTTCGGCGCCGACCTGTGCGGCAAGGGCCAGCCGATGCAGGTGGCCGCGGCCAGCCACGGCTGCCCCGCGGCCGTGTTCGAGGGGATCGAGGTCATCGACACCGGCGCGGAGGGGCTGGCGTGAGGCTAGCGGAACTGGCCGTCGAGGCCGGGAAGGACGCCGACGCCTACGTGGCGATCGTCGACGAGGCCGCCACGGCGCACGCGCGGTGGGCGGGCAACGCGCTGACGTCGAGCGGCCTCACCGCCGACACGCGGCTGACCGTGATCGCCGTGACCTCGGACGGGCGCGGCACCGCGGCCGGCGTCGTCTCGCACCGCGGCGCGGTGGACGAGGACGCGGTGCGGGTCCCCTCGACGAGCTGCGGGCGGCCCTGGAACGGCTCACCCGCTCCCTCCCGGAACCCGAGCGGGACGCCGACGTCCGCCTCTGGATCGACCGGGTCT
>NZ_JBEZJP010000382.1:0-8154 GCF_040653175.1 Actinomadura sp. NPDC048032 | reverse complement strand
GACGCGGCGGATCTCGGTCTTGAAGCCGGGACCGGCCGGCGCCCGCCGGGCCCACTCGACGGCCTCCTCCTTCGAGGCCACGTCGAGGATGTAGACCCGGCGCGGCCCTTCTGCATCGGCTTGCCGCCGGCGGGGGCGCCGGTGTCGCCGTTCACTCCGGACCCGTCGTCCCAGAAGTAGGACGCGGTCGTCTTGCCGCTGAGCAGGGCCTTCGGGCCCTTCTTCACGGGCTTGGCGGCCTTCTTCGGCTCGGCCTTCGCGCCGGCCTTGGTGTCGGCCTCGGCCTTCACGGGGGCCCTCGGCACGGTGAACCCGCCCAGCGCGCCCTTGTCGGCGGGCCGCTCGGGGGTCTGGTGCTCCTGCGCGGCCACGGCCTGCTGCGGCAGGAACTGCTTCTTGGGAGCGGAGTCATCGCTCGCGGCGGCGACACCGGCCACCATCATGCCCGCGAGGGCGGTGCCGGTGACGCCGGTCAGGATGACGTTGATCGCTCGCTGCTGCATGGGGATCCTTCGTTCGGGGTACAGGGCTGCCGCTCGGCACGGGAAGGACACGCAGGTCACGCGCCTGTTTCCGGGCAGGGGTGAACGGCTCCGAGACTCGAGACTCGGGAGATGCCGCCGCGAAAGAGACCCGCTTTGGAACGATCCACGGGCATGGTGGACCGCACCCGCGCTCAGCCGCGCACGACCGGGCTCGGACGTGCGTGATGACACGGGTTCGGGTGAAGCGGGAAGGATGCCGACCGGGGGCTCACGGGCCCAGCACGGTGCGCGGCCGCTGCATGGTACGGCTGCGTTCGGCGAAAGTGATCCCGCCTGGCGGGCGGGAAGCGGCGGTTATGCGATTGGCCAGGTCAAGGCTTCTTTGACCCTGACCTGGGGATGACTATATACGGCATTACCGTGCTTTCGCCAAACGGGGGATTTCTTTACCTTTGAGAAGGTAGATCTTTTAACCCCGAACTGGGGCGGAACGCCTTTCCCGTCGGGGCTGAGGGCCAGTCGCCGGGCGCCGGTTCCGCACCAAGAAAGATCTTTACTTCGGTTGGACCGCCCGCGCTCCGGCCCGGCGGGACCGCTCCGCCGCCGGGCGCGGGAACAGCCCGGGCCTCATGGGCGCTGAAGTCGCGTGGCCGCAGACGTGCACGCTGGAGCCGTCACAGCGTACATATGACCGCAAAAGAGAAGCGGCCCGCATGATCGGGGCCGCATGGCGCCGTACACCCGCACGGCGCATCCGCAGACCCGCACGGCCGCGAGCCGCGCGGGACGTCGTCAGCCGTCAGTGCGTCGGGTAGACCGAGGGCACGAGCGGGGTCGGGCCGGTGCCGCCGGTGAACACGGCGGGGCTCGGCTGCGGCGGAACGTAGGGCGCCTCCGCATAGGGAGCTCCCGCGTAGGGCGACTCCATGTACGGGGCCTCCGCATAGGGCGCCTCCGCATACGGAGGCTGGCCGTAGGCGGGCTCACCGTAGGGCAGAGCCGCCACGACGGGGCCCTGCGCCGCCGGAACGGCCTGGGCCGCGGGCGGCGGGACGGGTGGCGGGACATGCGAGCCGTCGGCCCGGCGCTGCTCCGCCGCCACGCCGCGACGCTCGGCCAGCACGGCCATGAGAGCGCGGGCCGTCTCGGCGTCCATCCTCAGCAGGACGCTCGGCATCCCGGTCTGATCGACGAACGGGGACACCGAGGGCGGGGCCGGCGACTGCGGCAGAGCCGCCCGCATCTCCTCGCGGAGATCCTGGGCCAGCCGCAGCGCCTGTCGGTCACTGTCGTTCAAGTGTGCGGTCATCGCGATCTCCGGGGAGTTCACGTGCGGGGGTCCGGGGCAATCCTGCTAGGAATGGCGTGCAGGTGCAAGGGCTGATGCACGTGCATTTCAAGAAAAATCCCGCCGTAACCCTGGCGTCGGTCGCTCGTTATCGATCACGCCAAGATGCGCACACCGGGCCTTCGCAACGCTTTGACCAGCGCGGATCCCCGCGGTTGCCCCCCTCGCCCACCGGGACGACAGAGGGCGTCCTGCACGGTGCGTACTCCCCTGGCCACGCAGGCGGCACCTCGGATTCTGGAGAAGGTTCAGCAGCGGAGATCTCCGTCACACCGCGCATCGATCGACCCTCAGGGGTGGCGGCGGCGAACGCCTCGCCCACGCAAGGGCCATCGCGTCGCCGCGTGACGCGGAAGGGGGAGCCGCCGATCATGATCGGCACTGCGTCCGCGCCGGCCATGAAGCAGGGAGGCTCGGGGGCGGGCCGGCGGCCCCGTCCGCTTGCCTTGTCGCGGTTGACGCTCACGCTCGGCCGGCACGATACGACGTAGGCCCTGCGGATGCGGTCAACACGGCATCCTGGACGAATGACAGAGACCCTGAGCGTCCGCGCCCTCAACCGGGCCACCCTGGCACGGCAGATGCTGCTCGCACGGGAGCCGATCCCCGTTTCCGAGGCGGTAGGGCGGCTGTGCGGGATGCAGGCCCAGGAGCCCAGACCGCCGTTCCTGGGGTTGTGGACGCGCATCGAAGGGTTCCAGGCATCCGATCTGCACTCTGCCTTGCACGACCGGGAGCTGGTTCGCGCCACCATGATGCGCGCCACCCTGCACCTGGTGACGAGCGCGGACTACACGGCATTCCGTACCGCGATGCAGCCGATGTTGGACGGTGGCCTGCGTGTGCTGGGCGACCGCGCCAAGGGACTCGACCTGGAGAAGGTGGTCCCCGCCGCACGTTCTCTCTTGCAGAGAGAGCCACTGACGTTCAATGAGATACGTGCGCTGCTCCAGCAAGAGTTCCCCGACGTCAACGACCGTGCTCTCGGCTATGCCGTCCGGTTGTGCGTCCCTCTGGTCATGGTGCCGACCGCAGACAGGTGGGGCTTCCCGCGCACGTCGCGCTTCACGCTCGCCGACTCGTGGCTGGATTCGGGGCCGGACGCCGAGAACGCCGTCGACGAACTGATGCTTCGCTACCTCGCCGCTTACGGACCGGCGTCCGCGGCAGACGCGCAGACGTGGTCAGGCCTGTCTTCGACCGGTGAGGCCCTGGAACGCCTTCGCCCGAGGCTGCGCACCTTCACCGACGACAAAGGCCGGGTTCTGTTCGAGCTGCCGGAGGCGCCGCGCCCGGATGAGGACGTTCCCGCCCCCGCACGGTTCCTGCCCGAGTTCGACAGCCTCGTCCTCGCCCACTCCGACCGCAGACGGGTCATAGCCGACGACCACCGCCCCATGCTGACGACCAAGAACCTGCGCGTCCGCGCCGTCTTCCTCTGGGACGGGTTCGCGCGCGGCATCTGGGAGACGGAGTACAAGCGCAAGGTCGCCACGCTCCGGATGCGCCCGTTCGAGGCTCTCCCCCGGACGGCCGTCAAGGAGCTGAAGGCCGAAGGCGAAGCGATGCTGCGCTTCATAGAGCCGGACGCCAAGGAAGCGGTCGTCACCGTCGAGGAGTGACGAGCCCGCCTCCGGCCGCACATGCGACAGCCCCCGGACGACCGCCGGGGGCTGTCGGAGAGGCTGCTGCTAGCCGGCGCCGTCCTGACCCCGCATCTCCTCGACCACGACGCTCTGGTACGCGCGGGAGGTGTCCGGGACGTAGCTCAGCCGCGCCAGCGCCTTGCCGTCATGGTCCCTGATCTCGAAGTGGTAGCCCTCGCCGGTCTCGCCCACGTGCGCCGCGGCCTGGTCGTGCCTGAGCCGGCACATGGTGTCGACCTTCTCCAGTGCGACCTTCAGGCTCCCCGCGTCACTGATGAGCCGCGCGGGCTCACTCGTCTCCCAGATCTCGAACATCAGTCGTGTCCTGTCGGCGGTCGGTCGGAAGGAACGGGCGGGGCATTCCAGACGTCTGGGACAGCTTGCGCCACTCTGGTGGATCTTTCAATCACTCAAGATATCGGATTGATCACTATTCGAAGTTGTCCACGCTCATAGTGTCATGTCCGCATGTGGCGGCGGTCCATCCGCCCCTTGTCCAAGTCCGGTTCGGCGCGGCCCGCCACCTGAAGACCGAACAGGATTCGGACGAGCTCGCCCGTCCTGCGGCAGGAACTACCCGACGCAGGCTTTGCTCGTTCCTGCCGGGCAGCGGCGAGCCTCGTCCCCGCCGGATGGGAGAATCGTCCCCGGCGACGTCGGACGGCGGGAGTGGCGGTGCGGAAGACCGGGCGGTACGGCCGGACGTTCGAGGCCTCGGCCGCCCTCGCCGCCGACGAGGCGGTGCGAGCACTCGCGCGCGGCGACCGCGCCGCGTTCCGGCGGCTCGTGGGCGAGCTGGCCGACCGTCCCGGCACCCCGGACTGGGCGGCCGTCACCGACCGCTGCCTCACCGACCGGCTGCGGCACGGAATCGCCTCCGCCTGGCAGCGCGGCTGGCAACCGGCCGACCTGGTGCGCTACACGACCCGCCGGCACACGACCCGCCACGCACGCCTGGCCACCGACGCGATCGCCCACGAGGCGCGCACCTACTCCCCCGGCGCGGTCGACGATCGCTGGACCGAGCAACTGGCCGCCATCCAGGCCGACGTGTGGTGGCCGGACGACGGCTCCCACCCGTCCCACTGGTGCCGCCGCGAAGGCGCCGAACGCGCGACCTACGTCGCCTGCGCCATCGAACTCATCCACCTTCTGGAAACCCTTCCAAGGCTTCCTCCGATCACCCCGCCCCCCGACAAGCCCGGCTACGGCGCCTCAGGTGGGAGCCGTTCTGACGCAGGGAACGCCCGGGGCTCCACGGGGACATCCCGACCTGGAGGGGATACGTCCGGTTCAAGGAGGGCCCGTCGCGGGTCTCCTGGGGAGTCCGGGATCGACGGCGGCAGGCGCGCTGAGCTTGATCAGCGGATTCTGGGACGGGTCCGCGCGCTCCTCGCCAAGGCCGAATCGACCGAGTTCCCCGAGGAAGCCGAGGCGCTCAGCACACGTGCCCAGGAGTTGATGACCCGGCACAGCATCGACCATGCGCTGATCGCCGCGGAGTCAGGCGACATGAGCGGCCCGGACGGACGCCGCATCGCGGTGGACAGTCCCTACGACGCGCCCAAGGCGGTCCTGCTGACAGTGGTGGCCGAGGCCAACCACTGCCGCGCGATCTGGCATCGGGAGTTGGGGTTCTCCACCGTCCTCGGGTTCCCGGCCGATCTGGCCGCGGTGGAGGTCTTGTTCACGTCCCTGCTGGTCCAGGCGACGTCCGCCATGGTGCACGCGGGTCCCAGACGCGACGCGCGGGGACGGTCACGGACGCGTTCGTTCCGCCACGCGTTCCTCAACGCCTACGCCGTCCGCATCGGGGAGCGGCTGCGGGGAGCGGCGGACAGGGCGGCCGCGGGCGCCGGCGGGAAGGATCTGCTTCCCGTGCTGGCGGCGCGCGACCAGGCCGTCGATCAGGCCGTCGACACGATGTTCCCCGACCTCGCCAAGGGGCGGGCGGGTTCGGTCTCCAACTATGAGGGCTGGGTGGCCGGGCGGGCGGCCGCCGACCTCGCCAGCCTGAACGGGCGCTCCGAGGTCACCGGCGCGTTCCGCGGTCCGTAGCGCGCGGGGTCCCCCCGGGGGGCGAGGGGGACGTCCGGCCATGTGCTCGCTTCTTCCTTGTCTCGCTGGGCTTGGGAGCGGGTCAGTCCTTCTTGCGCCGGGTGTTGCCGCCCCGACCGCGCAGCGGCACTCCCGCCTCCTTCAGGACGTTGTAGATGAACCCGTACGACCGGCCGGTCTCGGCGGCCAGATCGCGGATGCTCTCGCCCGCCGCGTACCGCGGGGCGAGTTCGGCGGCGAGCCTGGTGCGTTCGGCACCGGTGACACGGGTGCCCCTCGACAGTGTTCGAGCCACGGGGACCTCCTGTTTCCGAGGCTGGGCGGCGGGGCCCGTCCCCGCAGCTCACAGCAGTGTTGATCTCCCCAACGTACACATTCCCCCCGATTGCGCCGTCGATGCCGCGCGAATCACCGCGAATTCGGCCGAAGCTGGTCTTTTCTATGGCGAACGGCGTGTCGCAGCTAGACAGACGTGTCTGTCACGGGTGCCTCCCGGCCGATCCGCCGGATCACCCGCTCCGGCAGCCCCAAGACCGGAACCCCGCCTCCCCCACGAGCCCGGCCCGCTCCACCGCACACGCCACCCCGCCCGCTCACCGCTCTCACAGCCGCCCCAGCCGACCGGGTTATCCACAGAACCCGGTTCTCGTGTCGCTCGCCCGGACGGCCGCGCAAGCTGGACAGGTCCCGAAAGGCGAGGAGGAGTCCCATGGCCACGATCACGTTCCCGGTCCCGTCCACCACCACGTCGCGGTTCGCCGTGGCCGCCACCACCGTCCCGGACGGCCCCGCCGACCTTCTCAGAACCGCGGACGGCCCCTACCTCTCCCACATCGCCGGACGCCTGGGCACACGCCAACTCCAGGTCACCCGTGAAGACCTCGCCCACCTCCGCTGGGACCCGGGGCAGATCAAGGCGGCACGACCAGAGGACCGGCAACTCGCGCGCGCCTTCAAAGACGCCGAGCAGTTCGCCGTCGTTACCGCCTTCGCCCCGATCACCGACCAGCCCAGAGCGGTCCAGGTGGCCCGCGCCGCCGCGTACGCCATCGCCGAAGCCACCGGAGGAATAGTCGCCGACCTTGTCACGGGCCACGTCCTCACGCCGTCCGCCCACGAGAGGACGCGCTTCGTTCTGGCCGACCGGTGGCTGGGGGACGTCCTACCGCCGTTCCGCGCCAACGGCCGCTGCACAGCCGCCGACCCCGGCGTCGATCCAGAAGGCGTCAACGGCTGCGCCTGCCTCCACCTGCGCACCCGTGGCCTGCGCCGCTTCGGCCTCCCCGAGCTCCAGATCACCGACGTCGCCTGCCCGCACGACCTCACCGCCCTCAACGTCCTGCGCACCACGGCCCGCCGCCTCCTGACCGACCACTGGTCCTGGCTGGCCACCGGCCCGGCCGTCCGCGACCGAACGCTCCCCGACGTCCTCGACCTGGCCCAAAGCGACTTCAACGACTTCTGGGGCACAACCCGCCGCGTCCCCCTAACTCCGCCGTCCCCCTTCCAGGTCCAGCTCTCCCCGTTGACCTCCCGCCTCCTCGCCGTAAGCCCTCCCGCCCACTTCGAAGGCACGGTCAACGACTGGCTCTGGGGCGACACCCTCCCAATGGGCCTCCACGACACCCAAGAACCCCCCACACCCCACCCCCTCCCCACAGCCGCCTGACTCTCCAGCCCACCACCGGCACGCAGCCTCAGCGGCCCCCTCCCGAAAGCGCCCCAGAAAAAGAGCAGCCGCCGCCAGCCCACACCCCCACCGCAGACGCCGTCCTCGAAGTCGTCCCGGAGATAGGCGAGCCGCAGCTGGCACGCGACATGGTGGCGGCATTGCCGGGCGGGCCGGTGAAGGTCACGGCAGCGAGCGCGCTCATCCGCAATCTGGACCAAGTGCTGCGACCGCGGCACGGTATCCGGATCACGGCCATCGGGGCGCCAGTGGCATCGCCGGGCTCGTGTCGATAGCAATTGGCACGGCGCTGGGACCACAGCGGCGGTTTCATGATCCATGCAGCACCTGGCCGCAACGTCGGCTTCGCGTGTAGTTGGCAGCCGAACGCTCTCCAGCGGAGGTCGGCTTCGGGGCGCCCCGCACCGCCGCCACCGCTCATCGTCGCGCAGCGTCGGCAGCTCTGGGAACAGTGTCGGCGTCGTAGTGGGTGGCCTGGTGCAGGCCGGTGGCGGCGATGACGTGGACGCCCGTGGCGTGTGAGACGTCCTCGAGGTCGTCGATGCGGCGTCCCCTCCTGTGGGGGTCCACTGGGCGACCGCCCCGCCGCCGAGCTGGGCGAAGGCACGGAGCCGGGCGAAGGCACGGAGCCGGGCGAAGGCACGGAGCCGGGCGAAGGCACGGAGCCGGGCGAAGGCACGGAGCCGGGCGAAGGCACGGAGCCGGGCGAAGGTGTGGGGTTGGGCGGCGGCTGGGGCGGGGTTGTCGGGTTCCTCGCCCGTCGGCCGGGGCGAGCGGATGAAGAGGTGGTCGTGGGAGTCGCACACGCCGAGGTCGGCGGGGGCGATGTCGGCGAGGACCGTTCTGATCCTCACAGTTCCGCCGCCGCCACGCGCAGGCCGGCCAGGGTCTTCGGGACGCCGATGTAGGGCGCGAGGTGGACGAGCG